>JABCNZ020000035.1 GCA_013333845.2 Candidatus Saccharimonadota bacterium | reverse complement strand
CACCAGCGAAAGGCGTTTTCTTGCTCGGCAAAAGTTTTGCGGATTGGATAAATAATATTCAGAGCAATCGCCCCGACAAACAAGCTCAGCGACAACACGTACGGCGCTAGCGCATAGCCGTAATTCGGCACGTCACCCTGTTTGGTCGTTTCCGACTTCACTGGATTAGCCATTTGCTGCTGAGTGGCCGCGCCAGTTGGTTGTATTTTGATTTGCCGGGAAGCGTCCGCTAGCTTCGTAGCCAAAGTATCTGCGCCACCCGTCAATTGCGACGCGCCATTCGTTAGTACATCAGAGCGACTATCCAACAGCCGCGCGCCGTTTGCTAGCTGTTGGCTGCCAGTTTGCGCCTGTGCCAGACCGTTTGTTAGCGATGACGAGCCGGCCAGCAACTGATTATTCGCTACTCTGACGCTGTTATAGCCGTTAAGAGCAGCGGTTGCATTCGGCGCCAGCTGGTTAACGCCGTTATTTAGCGTAGAAACGCCAGTTTGCAATTGTGCTTGCTGTGTTGACAGACTTTGAGTAAGTGTCTGCAAATCTTTAAGCAGCGCAGCCGCTTGAACGCTAATCGTTTGCGTTTTATTAAGCGCCTGGGAAAGCTGGCTAATTTGCGGCAACGTTATGGTTGTCGAACCGCCAGAACTTACTGCATCATGTCCTAATGTTTGCAGCGTCCCGCCTGCTGCCGTCAAATCCGCTACTGCCGTTTGCATAGTTTGCGCCAGATCTCGTGCTTCGCTCTGCACTTTGCTCTGCTGATTAACAAGCGCCGGCAATGGATTATGGACGCTGGTATTTAATTGATTAAGGCCTGCCTGCAACTGTTTCATACCGTTTGTTAACTGCGCAACTTGCGATTCGCTTGGCAAGCCGTTCGACAATTGCCTCAAGCCTGCCTGCAATTGGCGCGATCCATCGCCGAGCCTCGCTAAACCATTAGCCATCGCCCGCTGATTTACCGCCAATTGCTTAACACCGCCAGTATACGTCTGCGCGCCCGCTTGCAGCTGCGTCAAACCGTCGTGCATAGTAGCTGCGCCGCCCGCTGCCGTCTCCAAACCGCTGCCAAGTTTACCTACATTTTCCAGCACACCCTTAGCATACGCTTGAGTAATTTGCTCGGCCACCGACGTTTTGACTTTCTCAGCCGCTTGATTGCTGACCAGCGAACCGATGTAGTTCTTGGCTGGCGTAGTCGTGTAGCGAATCACCGCCTGCTGCGGTTGAGCAGCAGTAATCGACGCCGCTTTTGCCGAAAAATCCGTTGGAACAGTCACCACCGCATAGAAATGACCGCTATTGACCCCGTCATCAGCCTGCTGTTTATTTACAAACTCCCAGCCCAAATCATGATTACTTTTGAGTTTTTGCTCAACCGATTGCCCGATATTGACCGTTTGACCGTTCAGCTGCGCACCTTTTTCCTCATTGACAAATGCCACCGGCAAGTTTTTCACCTGCCCATATGGATCCCAAATTGAACCCAAGAAAAAACCGCTGTACATAATCGGAATAAACGAAATAACCGCCATCGATAGCAGTAATATTTTGTTTTTACAGAGGTGCTGCCACTCAGCTCGCACCATATTGACGCGGCGCCTGCTTGACAGCCGCTTTAGTTTTTCAACCATACATTACCTCCTTGACAACGTCTGCTAACGTTACCGTCTTTAGATATTCGCCCCACTTCTCTTGCGCCTCGGAAAAGACTTTTTCAATCATAGTCATGCCAATTTCCACCTGGCGAGGCCGCGACGCAAACACTCTTTCGACAATTCCTTGAGGCTGAAAAAACGGCGCTTCGCCTTCAATCGCCAACACCACATCGTGCAGCGTCACTTGGCCCATTTCCCGCGCTAAAATGAAACCGCCGCCAGCGCCCTGCGTCGAAGTAATCAACCGTGCTACCACCAGCTTGCGGCTAATTTTCTTCAGGTACGTCGGCGAAACTGCCATCTTTTCCGCCAAAGCGTCATTGGTCATCGGCGCCTTTCGCTGTGGATCAGCTAAAATTGCCATAATGCAGCATGCTTGTTCAACAGCCCCCGATAGTTTCATAAAGTCCTTTCATGAATTAGATATAGTGGATATCGATTATCCACTATACTACGGTTGCTTAATTTTGGCAAGAGTTTAATAAACGAATTGGGGATAAGCCCTGGCTTTTGAGCAGATATCTATAGGTTGCCAGTGTGTCAATCTTACGATTCGGGATTATTCTGCTGCACAAACGCCGCCGCCCGCATAAAATCGTCAATTAGCGTCTGGCGCATACCGCCATTATATAGCGCTGCTGCTGGATGATATAGCGGAATCACTACAAATTCCAATTCATGCAAGCGCACCCGCCGCGGCCGTCCGTGGTCCTGGCTGATCCGCAGCCCAGGGATAAAACCACCGCCGCTGTGCCGCCCCAATGTCAGCACTGCTTTTGGCTGAATAATTACTAATTGCCGCATCAAATACGGCCAAAATTGGCGCTTCTCTTCTGGCAGCGGATCGCGGTTATTCGGCGGCCGATACTTCACAATGTTGGTAATATAGACGTCCGGGCGCTGCAAACCAGCTGCCGCCAGCATCTCGTCGAGGAATTTCCCCGCCGCGCCGACAAACGGCTTGCCCTGCAAATCCTCGTTCTTTCCCGGCGCCTCGCCGATAAACACGATATCAGCATCAGCATTGCCATCGCCCATCACCAGCTGCGTCGCTTGAGCCGCCAATTCCGAACAAATCCCAGCTTCGACAATTTCCGCCGCTAATGCGTCTAATTCAGCTTGCTTATCCATAATTACATTTTACCAAAATAGTACCCTCTGCTGATACAGAGGGTACTACCGGCGCGGCGAATATTAACGCAGCGCAGTTAATTTTTGATTGACAACGCTTGAAAAGTCGTTGTAGTACCGATCCATTCCGCTATCGGTAACTTTACGGCTAGCGTTAGTAATTAACGTATAGCCAGTAGTCGACGGCTCTATTGGACGGCGCGGCCGAGCGCTGAAATTGCCGCTGGTATAGGCTCTAGCGTATTCGACATAGTATTTCTTCAGCGAGGTGTAGTAATCGCTCCATTCTTTACCGAAATTAGCCACATTGCTATTATTTGATTTGCTCAGTTTCTGCATCAAGGATGTGCAATCGCCGTATTTTTGACTGACTTCCTTATCAACTTCATCTGGTTTCTTGCTTATATGGCCAAGATAAAATACGTTATCGCATTTTTTTCTGACCTCGCTATAAACCTCTACGTACTGCGACAATCCTTCCATTTCGGGTTTAGCGACGTCGTAAGCTTTCTTATACTTATCGTAAGCTTCTTTGACAGCTTTATCGTGCATAATCTTAGATTTCGATAATTTGTCGTTTAGTTCATCGCGGCTCTTGATAGCGCTATTAACCGTTTCTTTGTAGGCTTCTGGATTACGTACAGATGAATACTGCAAACTGTTCAATTTCGAGCTTTCATCATTCATCCACGAAACGGCTTGACGATAATCTTCTTTGCTCGGCCCCATATTGAGCAGCAAAACAACCACTATTACGATAATCAGCAGTAAAAATCCAACAGAACCGCCAATTATTCCCCACAAAGCCCCCTTACTAAGACCTTTTTTAACTGGCATTTGCGGCAGCATCACTGGCTGCTGTTGCATAGGTGGCGCAGACATTGGAGCTGACTGCGGCGCAGGCGGCATTGGCTGCGGCGATTCAGGTGGTTGCGGTTGATTGTTCATAGACTTCCCCTCTTTTATAAGTGTATCTCTATTAAGTATAGCAAAACTTAAGCTGTCTCGTACAGTATTTGTTTACGTAGAAATATTATCGCTGTTCAATTCCCTTCATTGTCAAGCTTAGGCGCCCGCGGTTATCAATTTCTGTTAACTTAACACGTACCGTTTGGCCCTCTTTCAAGACATCAGTTACTTTGCCGACTCGTTTATCCGATAGTTGTGAAATGTGCAACATACCGTCAATTCCCGGCAGGATATTCACGAACGCTCCGAAATCTTTGATGCTGACAACCTTGCCCTCATAGATTTTACCAACTTCTGGCTCTTCGACCAGGCTTTTAATCCAGGCAAGCGCCTTCTCAATTGATTCGCCGTTCGGACTAGCGATAGTAATCAAGCCGTCTTCCTTGATATCAACCTCGGCGCCAGTATCGCTAGTAATCTTATTAATCACCTCGCCGCCTTTGCCGATGACGGCGCCGATTTTATCTGGATCAATTTTTAGCTTTTCAATCCGCGGCGCGTACGGGCTGAGCGTCTCCCGCGGCGCTGGCAAAATACTCAACATATGGTCAAGAATAAATGCCCTGCCAGCCTTGCTCTGCTCAATCGCTTGGCGCAGCACCGCCACTGGCAAGCCATGCACCTTCATATCCATCTGCAGCGCCGTGATGCGCTTGGCTGTACCGGTCACCTTGAAATCCATATCGCCGGCAAAATCCTCGGCATCAGCGATATCGCTCAGCACGTACGGCGTATCACCGTCCATCATTAGACCCATAGCAATACCGCTAACCGGCGCCGAGAGAGGCACGCCAGCATCCATCAGCGCCAAGCAGCTCGAGCACGTCGCTGCCATCGACGTCGAACCATTCTGGCTCATGATTTCGGTGACACTACGGATGGCGTATGGGAAGTCTTCTTCACTCGGCAGCACCGGCGTCAAGGCGCGCTCCGCCAAGTAGCCGTGGCCAAT
>JABCNZ020000034.1 GCA_013333845.2 Candidatus Saccharimonadota bacterium | reverse complement strand
TATGCATGACTGCCGCGTTCCTAGCGTCGTACCCTGTTAATTTATATTTATTGCGCCGCGGCAAGGGTCACGCGCTGACTCATCAGTATCACCACCATAATAAATAATAACGGCGCGCGGATAAATTCCAAGGAGCCTTGGCTTTTTCCTTGCCAGCTCGCCAGATTTTTAGTACAATCATAAGGTAGTTTTGTGGCTCTTTAGCTCAGTTGGTAGAGCAGAGGCCTGAAGAGCCTTGTGTCACTAGTTCGAGTCTAGTAGGAGCCACCAGTAAAATACTCTCCCCGCCGGAGAGTGTTTTTCTTTAGGCTAGAAAGCAGGTATAATAATTTTAATGAGAAGTATTCAGCGAAAGCAAGTATCTTGGCGCGGGCCGATAATTTTCGGTGTGGTCTTGGTAGCGGTAATTGTCTTGGTGTGCGCAGCGACCTACTTTACGTTTCGTTCATCGGGTGGCTACACTGCTGTTAAATTACAACCAGCTCGTGAAAAATTCCCTGATATTCAGGTAGATAGGCTGTCGCCGCTACGTGTTCGCGCTGTAAATATACTTCGCCAGCAATATGACAATCCGCAGCCTGGCCCGTTTTATAGCCAGGGCGAGCAGCAAGACTGGTGCGCAAATTTTGTTAGTTGGGTCAGCCGCCAAGCTGGCGCGCCGCTAACTAATCCGCATAGCGGCGGTTGGCGTATTCCAGGTGTGCGCAGTCTCGAGACGTATTATCGTAACGCTGGTAAGTTCCGCGCCGCAAATAGCGGCTATCAGTTGCAGCCTGGCGACGCTATTATGTACGACAACGCCAGTCGTCATGGCGAGCATGTGAACTTTGTGCTCAAATACGACAACGGCAAAGTGACGACTATTGGCGGTAACGAGGGCGGCGTGATTAATATTCAACAGTCGGATCTCAGCCGCGACGGACCGATTCGCGGTTTTGGACTGCTAGAATAATGGCGCACATTTCAATTTCTTAACCGTATACGGTATGATAGAATTATGTTCAAAAAGTATATCAAGAAGAAGCTTCAAAAGTATGTCGTTAAGTACTTTGAGCTGCATCCGCATGTCAGATTGATAGTTGTTGCTGGCAGTGTTGGCAAAACTAGCACCAAGCGTGCTCTCGGCAGGCTATTATCGCAGCGTTTTCGCGTTCGCATGCACGAGGGTAATCACAATTCAGAAGTGTCGGCGCCATTGGCGATTCTCGGCATTAACTTGCCAGAGAGACTGCATAGCCCGTTGGCGTGGCTAGGTGTTTTTAGGGCAGCGCATCGCCGCGTTTATAGTCCAGCCGATGTCGATGTCATTATTCAAGAATTAGGCGTTGACCATCCAGGCGAGATGATGGATTTCGGCACTTACTTGCGGCCGAATATTGCGCTGGTTACGGCGATAACACCTGAGCATATGGAATTTTTTGGCTCAATTGAACATGTGGCTCAAGAAGAGCTATTTGTTGCTAAATTTTCTGAGTATACGCTGATTAACCGCGATGACATCGACGGGCGATTCGCAGATTTCTTGGAGTCGGCAAACTTTAGCACTTACGGCACGACTGGGCTAGCAGAGTTTCGATTTGAGCAACAACAGCTTGATGAAAACGGCTACAGCGGCACGGTTATTGCCCCTAACGATATTCGTTTTCCTGCTACTATTAAAGTAGTGGGCGAGCATAGCTTGCGCCCGATCATGGGTGCAGTTGGCGCGGCAATGATGCTCGGGTTGCCAGTGGAAGACATTATACGCGGACTGTCGCTCCTCAAGCCAGTGCCGGGGCGGATGAATCTGCTGCGTGGCATTGGCGGCGTGACTATTATAGACGACACTTATAATTCTAGCCCGGCAGCGGCTCAGGCGGCGCTGCGAACTCTATACGAGTTCACGGATGTACCGAGTCGTGTGGCTGTTTTTGGCGATATGCTAGAGCTTGGTGGCAGCAGCCAGGCCGAGCACGAGAAGCTCGGCCGCATGTGCGATCCGAATCTTTTGTCGTGGGTGGTAGTTGTCGGCGTGGCGGCGACGCAATACTTAGCACCAGCGGCCCGTTCGACAGGTTGCCAAGTTCATGTGGCGCGCAACGCTATTGAAGCTGGCGAGTTCGTCCGTTCAATAACCGAGCCGGGGACGGTAGTGCTGGTCAAAGGCTCGCAGAACGAAATATTCCTCGAAGAATGTGTTAAGGTGCTCTGCGACATGACCGAGGACGCTGAATTAGTCCGCCAAAGCGATAAATGGCTAGCTATCAAAGACAAATATTTCCAGCAATTTTAATCGTGTGTATAATAGGTTTAAGTTAAGGAGTAAAGGAGTAAGCTAGCAATGAAACAAGACGGTGCGCCAAAGAAGCCGAAAACCACTAAAAAGAGGGTTTCTGACAAGCCCAAAACCAAGACCAAAACCGAGACCAGTAAAAAAGCTAAAGTTTCAACAAGCACAACAGCGCCAGCGCCAGTAGCCGCCGAACAATCCGCTGCAAAATCCAATACTGTGACAGAACAGCCAGCCGCCGCTCCGGTTGTCGCTAACCAGACTATGGCTCAACCTATAGCTCAGCCAGCGTTGCCGCCGCAGATGGCGATGGGCCAGCGAAAGTCTAAAGCAGGCTTGATTATTGCTATTTGCGCCGCAGTATTAGTTGTGCTGCTGGCGATTGCTGGCGCTACTGCTTATGCGTTTTATCAGAAGCCAGAAAACGTCTTGCTCGATGCAGTTAGCAAATTGCCGCTCGCTACCAAAGTCTCGACTAAAACCACAGTGAACTCAAACTTTTCTTATGAAGCCGACGGCGTGAACATCAAGTTCAAAAAATTTACATTTGATACTGGTGCTGAAAATACGCCGAAACTTGATGCAAATGCCGAGTTAGTTCTAGAGGTGAACGGCAAGGAGCTGTCTCTTAAGGCTAGTGGTTTGGCAACTGACAACGGCACAGTCTATTTCAAGGTTGACAATATCGTATCAAGCATCAAGGAAACGTTGTCTATCCTACATCAAAAGTTGCCGGCTCAAGCTGAAAAACACCTGAAAAAGATTGACGGCAAATGGGCAAAATATTCGCTAGCTGATGTTCGCAAACAGGATAAAAAATCAGCCGATCAGCTGCAATGCGTGATTGATGCTTACAAAAAATACTCCAAAGACGACAAAGCTAAGCATCAAATATCCAGCGTTTACAAAAAACATTCATTTATAATTATCGACAAAGAAGTTAAATCGCAAAATGGCAATTTTGGCTACGACGTATCAGTTGATGATGACAAGGCAGAAGCTTTCTGGAAGGATTTTCGAGAAACCTCTTTCGCTAAAAGCGTTGAATCTTGCGCGCCGAACGTTTCGTCTTCGTCGTCTGATACTTACAAGTCTGCCAAAAAAGCCAAATCAAAAGCTGACGCTACCATGACCGTTTGGGTATCGCAATGGTCGCATGAACTGCGCGGCGTTGACGTTAAGGCTGCTAACCTTAAGACCGATAGTCGTTCCGACAAAAACTACAATGTTAGCGCCAAAACAGTTATTGATTTTAGCAAAGGTTCGCAGGTCGCTGTTCCAGGCGACGCCATAAGCGCTGAAGAGTGGGCAAGGGCAATCAGCCAATCTTTTCAGTCGGTATCTGGCGGTAGTTATTTATCTGCGCCAACCGTTGATGCCGATAATGACTTAGAATATGGCGATTACGACGATTAATTACTAGAACCAGCTGTGTTTTATCTGTTATACTGATAGTTGATGAGACACTATAACCCTTCTGAAATTGAGCCGAAATGGCAGCAAATCTGGGCGGATGACCAGCGTTATCATACGAACGAGTCAAGCGCCAAGCCAAAATACTATGTGACGGGCATGTTCCCGTATCCAAGCGGCGCAGGTATGCATACCGGCCACTTTATGGAGCATTCCATTGTCGATGCGGTGGCGCGTTTTCGCCGAGCGCTCGGTTATAACGTAATGTATCCGATTGGCTGGGATAGCTTTGGCTTGCCGGCCGAGAATTATGCTATCAAAACTGGCCGCAAACCTCGAGAAACCACCGCTGACAATATTGCGAATTTCAAAAAACAATTGCGCAGTGTCGGTGCTAGTATCGATTGGTCGCGCGAGATCAATACTAGCGACCCAGAATACTACAAATGGACACAGTGGATATTTACTAAGCTGTTTGAAAAGGATTTAGCCTATCAAAAAGAATCGCTGCAATGGTGGTGTCCAAAGGATAAGACGGTTCTCGCCAACGAGCAGGTGATTGACGGCAAATGCTGGCGCTGCGACTCGGTCGTTGTCAAGAAGTCGATGAAACAGTGGTTCTTCCGGATTACTGCTTATGCCGAGCAGCTGCTTGCCGAGCTGCCAGAGATGGATTGGCCCGACAAAATCAAAATTGCGCAGACTAACTGGATCGGTAAAAGTGAAGGCGCTGAGATTACTTTTCAAGTTGATGGCAGCGACGATACGATAACTGTTTTCTCGACGCGTCCTGATACGATTTTTGGCGCAACCTTTTTGGTGTTAGCGCCCGAGCATCCATTAGCACGCACGCTGCTGACCGATGAAACGCACGAATTAGTCGAGAACTATATTAATGATGCCGTCAAGAAATCAGAGATTGAACGCAGCAACGACACCAAAGAGAAAACAGGTGTTTTTAGCGGCAGCTATGCTATCAACCCGGCGACTGGCCAAAAGATTCCAATTTGGATTGCCGATTATGTTCTGGGGGGCTATGGCACTGGTGCGGTGATGGGCGTGCCAGCGCATGACGACCGCGACTTTGCTTTTGCCGAGAAATTCGAGCTGCCAGTCATTGAGGTGATTGAGAGGCCTGAGGATGACATTGACACCGACACTTGCTATCACGGCGAAGGCGTTTTGGTGAATTCTGGTGCTTTTGATGGTACGCGTAGCGAGGATGCTCGCGAGCAAATTGTCGCTTGGCTCGAGCAAGAGGGTAAAGGCAAGTCGCAAATTACTTACAAAATGCGCGATTGGCTGATCAGTCGCCAGCGCTATTGGGGCGCGCCGATTCCGATTATTTATTGTCCGGAGCACGGTGCAGTGCCAGTTCCAGAAAGTGATTTGCCAGTGTTATTGCCAGACGTCGATGATTTCCAGCCGCGCGGCGATGGCAGATCAGTCTTGGCGGCGCAAGAAGACTGGGTGCAGACGACTTGTCCAGTTTGCGGCTCTCCAGCTCGGCGCGAAACCGATACGATGGATGGTTACGCTTGTAGTAGCTGGTATTTGCTGCGGTATACCGATCCGCACAATACGCAGCAAGCCTGGGCGCCAGACAGGGCAAATTATTGGGCGCCGCTCGATATGTATGTCGGCGGCGATCACGCGACGGCCCATTTGTTGTATGTGCGTTTTTGGACGCATGTCTTTCGCGAGCTTGGGCTGACAGATTTTGCCGAACCAGTAAAAAAGCTGGTTTACCATGGTTTGATTCAAGCCGAGGACGGCCGCAAAATGAGCAAAAGTCTCGGCAATGTCGTCGATCCGCTCGAAGTTATCAACGCCGGCTATGGCGCTGACGCTCTGCGCACATTCGAACTTTTCTTGGGGCCGATTAACGAAAACTCTAGCTGGAACAGCCGCGGCATTGCTGGTGTTTATCGTTTTCTTAATCGCTTGTGGACGCTAGTGCAAGAATTTGACGACAGCGACAAAACCGGTAAGTCTGATACTCAGAAGCTTGATACCATTATTAATTCTACTACCAAAAAAGTCACCGATGACATTCATCGGCTCAGCTTTAATACGGCGATTGCGGCGCTGATGGAATGCGTGAATGATTTGTACAAATTGAAAGTGGCGGGCTACAGCGAAGATTGGCGCCCACATCTTAAAACGCTAGTGCAGTTAGTGCAACCATTCGCACCGCATATGGCTGCTGAATTGTGGCAGCAGCTAGGCGAAACTTCGCAGCTCGATTTTGCCGCTTGGCCTGTCTGGGATAATGCTAAGATTGCCAGCGACAGCTTGCTCATTATCGTGCAAGTCAATGGTAAACTGCGCGCGAAACTCGAGGTCGCTGCAGATACTAGTGAAAAGCAGATCAAGGAGTTAGCGCTAGCCGACGCCAACGTCCAGAAATTCGTGCTGGATGAGCCGAAGAAGATTATCTACGTCAAGGGCAAGCTCATCAATATCGTGGCGTAATCCTGTCCTCGCGAACTTACAAATAGTAAGTAGCGGTTTCTAGCCCTATACGCTATTACTTTGTTCATGACTCATAGTCTTATTATAACATAAACGATATAAAAAGTCAATAATTAAAAATACGATAACACTATAATGTCGAATACTTGAGAAAAGCCTCGCTTTAGCGTATAATAACTACTAAGTTTATACAAACCGAGAAGGAGAACATTTCATGGCACAGCCAAAGAAACAATCAAGTCCTCGCAAGACTGGCATGCGTCGCAGCCATCTTGTCGAGAAGTTAGCCAAGCGCGTTAACGGCCATTCGCCAGTCAAAGTGTTGATTGGCAAGAAAAAATCATCAACCAAGCAGAAATAACCGTTTCAAATAAAAACGGTGAGATAATAAAAGGAAACAAACGCGAATGGCATCGAATAGGCATCTTGGTCGGATTGTTGCGCTGCAAGCGCTATACGAATTGGAATTGCGCCGGCAGTCTGGCGACAACAGTGCCGCGTTAGATGATATCTTGAAGCGCGATATCGAGCGTTACCGTTCGGCGATTGACGACATCGCTTTCGTAGAAGGACTGGCTAGCGGTGTTGTTAGCCAGCAGGAGGAGCTTGACCGGCAGCTGCAACCGATTGCGCCCGAGTGGCCGATTACGCAGATAGCACGGATCGACAGGGTAATCTTGCGGATTGGCCTGTACGAGCTGCTGCATCATCAAGATACCGTACCGCCGCGCGTCGCTATTAACGAGGCGATTGAGCTAGCTAAAGCGTTTGGTTCTGATAATTCGAGCAAGTTTGTTAACGGCGTACTGGGTACCGCTTATCGCAAATTTGTCGAGGAAGGGTCAGATAATGCCAAAGCCG
>JABCNZ020000033.1 GCA_013333845.2 Candidatus Saccharimonadota bacterium | reverse complement strand
TTTTATTATACCAATATCTAAATTGTTAGGGAACTATAACTAGCTGTGCTCGACCATTTTCTCTATGTTTATTATACCAATATCTAAATTGTTAGGGAACTATAACATTTTCTTTGATAGATTTTTCAGCCTCTTTATTATACCAATATCTAAATTGTTAGGAAACTATAACACTTACACCTCCCCCGCTAAAGCTCGATCGATTATACCAATATCTAAATTGTTAGGGAACTATAACAGCCAGGCCGAGATCAGCGACTGCGGCCTCATTATACCAATATCTAAATTATTAGGGAACTATAACGCAGCGACGCGCTTGGCATCTTTCTCTGGAATTATACCAATATCTAAATTGTTAGGGAACTAAGCTCATCTTAACATTAAAAATCCACTGAATCTCGGCGATTTTAACAGTAAAGAATCTCTGGCTGAGCATTTAAGAATATCGCCAGATATTTTATCTGATTCTGGTGGCTTTATACATCCAACAACCTCTCACACAAGCAACTTCTCATCCGCCTTAAGGTATGCAGGATATGATGGTGTTATCATTCCACACACAACCAAAGGTGCACGTGGTAATGAGATAGTAGCTCTAGATCCAGAACAGATTAAATATATCGATAACCTCAATCCAACAGATAGTCCAGATATGAGGTATAGGATAGACACTGAAGCGCAAAAGACTAGCGATACTAAGCAAGACCTAATCAACCGCTCACGTGAGGTTATGGGCGATAGTGCAGTGTTGTTTGCCGACCTAGGCACGTTTAATGGTAGAGATATTGATGGATTCTATCGTGATGTCGAAGGGGTAGTCTATATAGCAGAGGGCAAACCAAGCCTCAATACGCTCAACCACGAATTAGTACACCGTGTGATGGCTAGCGTAGACGATAGAGCCAGAAATAACGCCAT
Source organism: Candidatus Saccharimonadota bacterium (assembly GCA_013333845.2). Classification (GTDB taxonomy): domain Bacteria; phylum Patescibacteriota; class Saccharimonadia; order Saccharimonadales; family Saccharimonadaceae; genus Saccharimonas. The sequence continues at coordinate 11,260 of JABCNZ020000033.1, read as the reverse complement.
AGACTATATTGTCAAGACTAATGGTGCAGAAAGCCTAGTAACCGAATACCAGCGTAAGGGATATGATATAAAACTAGATGAGCAAGGTGTTAAGGTAGCTGCGGAAGAAAAGCTAGCCGATGACTTTATGGAGTATGCTAAGGCACGTGCGAAAGGCACGGATATAGACATACTCGGCAAAAGACTACACATTCCAGGCGAAATAGTTGCTTACTTTGAGCGTATTTGGCAATCCGTTCGTTCATTTGCCGGCAAAGCTGATCTAGCTAAACAACTATACGCCCAAATGGAAACGGGGAAATTTAGGGGTATAGCGCCACAAACTAGAGGTGGTGTTGAGGGCAGTCTTGCATATAAAATTGACCCAGAAAGCGCTAAAGACGCAATTGCTCGTTTCAACTCGGTAAAGAACGGTTGGCGACGCAAGACTATTATGTCTCGTATAACACCAGAGTTGGCGCAGATGTATTCTGAGGCAACTGGTTTCAAAGTCAGTAGTAACGCTAAATTGGTCCTTACTGATAATGCGGTCAGACACATGAAAAATAGCGGACATTTAGACGGTAAAGGGCGCTATGGCATAGAAGATACCAACCCAATAACAGACGCCGACATTGCAGATATTCCTTTAGTGTTTGCAGAACCAGACAACATCAAGGTAAAAGGACAAAAAGGGTACAGAGGTGAAAAGATAGAGTTATCTAAGCAGCTGGATAATATGCACATCTTGGCAGTAGAGCTAGAGCAAAAGCCCAACGGAGACTTTTATATAGTATCGTACTACAACAAAAACAGAAGCCCACGGCAAGCGCAGGCTTCTGGCTCTCAGGGGCTGGATGCAGACTTCAGCGAAGTCCCGACCAGTTCACGTCCGAAACGGCCCGGAGAGGCTAATGACAACAGTGTAGCAAATCTTACCCAAAATGTCAACACCGACCCCCGCTACCGACTAAACCAACCACAGAATCAGTCTCTTCAAGAGACCATCAACAATATCCAAGATAATCCCAAACCAAGAATGACCAAAGAGCTGCGTCAAGCTATAGACGAGGAAATATACAACTACTACCCAGAGCTATTCGCGAATGAAGCCGCCGACCTCCAAAGTACCAACGGCGATTGGAATATACCTCGTCTGCACGTCGATGACTTAAGGCACTATTTAGGAGAATTAGCCAACGATATACCATCAAGATATAAGAGACGAGACGGCAAGAGAGATATCGATACCGTAGCTCAAGAGATGGGCTATGACGATATCGACAGCTTCATCAATGAGATACATCGAGTGCTAGAGGCTCGCCGTAATGTACGTGCTGGTAAACAGCGGCTAGCAGAGCTGCGTCGAGACCCAGATACTGCCATTGCAAAGACTAAAATCAGACGGAAAAGCTGGCAAAGACATGTCACCCCAACAAGAACTAGCCCTACCTATCTGTATTTTGTTCAGCAATCAACAGGCTTAGAACAAATATAGAACATTTAATTTTAATGATTTGCTCAGGAAGCTCAAATGCAAAAGGTTTGGATTTTTGTAGATATAAGTCGTTACGATAAACATATACATAGTAAAATCTAATAAAATAAACTTGAGAAAAACTAGCATAAAGATGACAAAATACAAACAAATACGCACACAAAGACAAAATCTCATACATACATAAAAGGCGAGGCAAACATAAAATAACTAAAAGTTGAAAAACAATAAATCTTCGAGATTAATCAAAAACAGTAGTAAAAGGGATGCAATCTCATTCATGCTTTACACATAGACTTAACGTCGCACAATGTCCGTTTTACGTCTTATAATCTATGTTGTCAGGATGATTAATCATACGTTCGCAAATAACGATTTTACTTGATATAAGCCGCAAGCTTATTAATCTTGGTCTAAAATGGGGAGCCTTAACCACGCTACTAGAGTCATCTTTTACTTTTACTTACTTTTATATTTATTCGCTATATAAAAAATACCGCCAACCAGCAGTTCTATAGATATAAGTCCACGCACTCGAAAACAAACTCGAAATTTAAATTGTAGTAATTAGCACATGTTTATAGACTTAAGTTATCCACAGAAAAAATCTCAGCGCTATGAGAATAAATTTGCATTTTTTCAAAAATATTGTCCCCTACTACTTTTCCCACCTCACCTGCTTTATTTGACTTTTTGCATTTTCAATATTTTAATATAGTTTTTTCACCTAGCCTTTTTAGCTGTTTAATAGAACAAAAGTAGAACATAGCCCACCAGTGCAGGGGTAGACCTCTACCTAAAACCTCTTTCTCATTTATAAAAAGCACGCCTACTCACCCGCACATCAATATACCCTGCAGTTATTCCTCTGTTCGTTAAATAGCGGATGGCACGCACCGCGTCTTCGACTTGGCCAGCCGCTGGGCGGTCAACTGTCATTTTAATCGAGTACCCCACCCCGTCGAGACTGACTAGCACTTGGCGAGTAGTACTAGCTGGCAGAATCATTTTATTAACAGTAAGATTGTTTTCTTTGAAATGCCCCACAACCTTACCGATAAACTGCAGAAAACGGCCGCTAATTACTGAATTGCCAACGCTTGCACGAATTCCAGTTTGATCTTCGACGGCGATAACTGACGTACCGAGGATATTACGTTCAAATACTACACCTGTGCTATCAACATAAGCTTTCATGTTACCGGACTGCCAATAAACCACTGGCGAGCGCAAATTAACCGAAAAATCGGCCGACCAGAGAGCACCTTTAGCTGGCGGCGACACGCTGGATACTTCTGGGTATCTACTTTGAATAGCTCGGCTAAGATTGTTAGCATTGATATTTACAGCCAGCCGCTCGAGTGGATTAGCAGAGAGGTAATCTTGTATGGCTGCTGCATAATCGCGGACGGCAGCTTGTACTTCTGGATCGTTACTAGTGCCGACAATTTGCACCTTCGGCTCGACAATAATCTGAGTAAGCAGCCACCCCAAACCAGCAATTAGCACTAATGCGCTAATCAACGCTAAGCGGATAGAGCGGCGTTTGCGCTTCAGGTTGTGCGCCTGCACGCGCGGTGATTGCAAGCTAGCCGATTGCTCATTAGGACTAGGCACCGAGGAAATGAGACTGCCAGTCAAGGTACGATTACGCCGAAATAATGTTCCCGCACTAGGCGAGTTATCATCAACCACAGCACGGCGCCGCACAGGCTGTGCGGCGCGGCGTGATTTAGATTTTTTCGATCTCATACCAAACATGCTTGTGGTATTAATTATATCATTTTGCAGTGCTATCAGGGTTAGTTCGGCGGCTATTAGCAGCATCTATAATCATATCGGCCATATCTTTGGCAGCACCAGGGTGCGCAAACGACAGAAAAGCCTGCCCCATTCGCCGTGCTTCTGCGGGATCGTCAATAACGTTTTTTATCTCGTCGACGAGCAACTGCGGCGTTTTTTCCATTTGCATTTCATCGATAACTTTGACAGCGCCTTTATCTTCATATACCTTAGCATTTTTAATTTGATGACCACCGGTCAAAAAGCCGTTCGGTACCAGAATCGTTGGCTTGGCCAGCGCCGCCAACTCGAGAATTGTGGTCGCACCAGCTCGTGCTACCACAACATCAGCCGCACCAAGCATATCAATCATACCGTCGCTAACGAAATCGTAAACTTTAACTTGATCTGTATCCTCCGGCAACCGCCGCCGAATCTCGGCATACTGGCCAGTACCAGTTATTAAAATTACGCTAGTGAACTGTGTAAGTTCGCTAATAGTATCTGCCACAGCATTATTCAACCGTTCCGCGCCCAAACCGCCGCCAGTAACCAGCACTAACGGCCTGTTACTTGGAAATCCTAGTTTTTCCTTAACCACGCGGCGCTGCTGCTCGCTGTACGGTTTGAATCCTTCGCGGATCGGTACGCCTACGTAACGGCTAATCGCCTTGGGGCACGGACAATACTCTAGCGGAGCGCCAGTGCCAATGCGATCAGCCCAACGTGCCAATACGCGATTAGTTAACCCTGGATGAGCGTCTGAGTCGTGAATTACCAGCGGAATGCGCAGCACATGTGCCGCCAAGCCGACCGGCATGCAAACGTAGCCTCCTTTCGTAAATATCACATCTGGACGCCAGACAATCAGCTTCACTAAGCTCTGAACAAAACCCACGCACACCTTCAGCGCATCAACAAAATTTGGCCACACAATCGTCCGTAAACGCAGCAGCTGACGCACAACACTAAGATTATGATAGCGGCGTAATTTACCGCTAGCAATGACATCTACGCGCACCGAGTTATCAAAGCTAGTCATAACATTGCGCGCTTGTTTGCTAAATTTGCGGTCAACCCAAAACCGCAGTTCTGCATCTGGCTGCTGTTTTTTAACTTCTCGCAACACGGCGACGGCTGGAGTAACGTGACCCCCCGAGCCGCCGCCTACGGCTAATATCCGCATCTTGACCTCCTATATCTATTGGTTTATGTGCAGTATATCGCGATAACTGGAAAACAATCCCCAAAGCTGCACCCGAAAACAACATACTACTGCCGCCAGCGCTCAAGAACGGCAACGTTATACCTGTTAACGGCGCTAAATGAATCATTGATGCAATATTCATGAAGAAGTGCGCAAATAACCAGCCAAAAATACCCGCCACTACCAATCGCCTGGTCATATCTGGCGAGTATTCAGCAACTCGCAAAACCCGCAGCAACAAAGCTGCAAACAACACTACTACCAACACCGTCACGGCAAAACCAAAAATCTCGCCAATTACAGCAAAAATCGAATCGTTAATTGCCTCTGGTAAGTAGCCTGTCGATTGAATACTCTTGCCGATACCGCGGCCAGTTAGCCCGCCTGTCCCCAACGCAATCATTGCGTTTTTGATATGGTAATCGTTATCGTCTTGCGAGGCTGATTTACTCGCTCCGAAAAACGTCGTAATCCGTTCCAACCGGTGCGGCGCCGTTACTGCCGTGAGTCCCAAAAACAGCACGCCCACTAATGCAATTTGCATCAGAGTTTTCATTCTTATCGTACTCACCATAAATATCGACACCGCAGCCGCTGCTATCGCCACCCCCGAGCCCATGTCTTTTTGCAACACTACGACAATAAATAACAAAAAGCCGACCAACGCAGCTGCTGGGTAGACTGTTTCTTTCAAGTCGTTTATCTTACCCTCTTGGTAGCGTTTACCTAAAAACACCGCCATATACAAAGTCATTGCTAATTTTAGCAGCTCGGACGGCTGAAAATTAACTGGCCCCAAGTGAAACCAGCGATAAGCGCCTAGCGTGTTCTGCGCTATTGCATCAATATGCAGAATATTTCCAATCAAAAAAAGCAAAAACGATAAGCCAATTCCAATCATCATTAACTGAAAAATATATTTCTTGAGATAATCAAACGGTACTAATACTAGCAGTACAAAACCACTAACTGCCAAGCTAATACCCATAAGCTGTTTGAAAAAGAAATACGTGCTAGAATAATCACTGCCATAAGCACTATTCTGCAAATTAGCATACTGCGGCCCGACCGAATAAACAATTATCATTCCTACCAGCATTAACAACGCCGCACATAACACTAACCAATAATCAGGCCGGTGTTTACGCTGGATTTTGCCATCGGTAAATTGTACGTACCTGTCGCGATGCCGAGCGCCAATCACGGAGCGATGTGCCCCCCGATCATCGCCATTGCTATACCCACGAAAGCCGCCACGCCAGCAATCACCCAAAAACGCATCGTCACTTTAGCCTCTGGCCAGCCTGATGCCTCCAGATGATGATGAATTGGCGCCGACAGGAATATCTTGCGATGGAATAATTTCTTGCTGGTCATCTGCAACAAGCTCGACCCAGCCTCGACCACGAACAATATGCCGATAATCGGCAGCAAAAACAGCGTGTTGGTCATCATCGCTACCACGCCCAAGCTCGTCCCAAAAGCAAAGCTGCCAACGTCGCCCATAAAGAACCGTGCTGGAAAGATATTGAACCACAGATAGCTCAGCAACGCGCCGACCACCGTGAAGCAGAACGCCGCTAATTTCAAGTGGCCTTGCAGTAGCGCAATCACACCAAATGCTGAAAACGACATTACCAGCAAACCGCCCGCCAAGCCGTCCAGGCCGTCGCTTATATTGACCGCGTTACCCGTCGCTACCACCGCAAACACAAACAATCCGACAATCCACGCGCCCATTTGCCAATCGCCAACGTATGGGATATGCACCGACGAGTAGCTGAGCTTACAGAAGAAAAACCAGCCCAGCACCAGCCCGACGCCGATAATCATGGCAAATTTCACCCAGCTGCGCAAGCCAGCATCCTTGCGATTAGAGCCAAAAACATTCAAAATATCATCAATCAAACCAATCGCCGCGCCGCCAACCAAAGCCGCCAATGGCAGCCAAGTTTGCGCTCGATCCAGATTAAAGGCCAGCGTCACCGCCACAATCGCCACTACGGCAATTATTCCTGCCATGGTCGGAATATGCCGCTCGATTTTCTTCTTATGTAATAAGTTAAAAATCTTGAGTTTTTCACCAGTTACCGCTGCCGTACGCTGTGTTTTCCAGAATTTATATTTGTAAGCAAAATACGTATATACTGGCGTTAGCAGCATCGCCAGTAGAAACGCCATCAAGCTCATTAGAAAAACCGAGTTTAATTCGTTTCCAAAAGTTACAATCGACATATTACCATTATACTCCCTACCCTACTCTCTCGGGGCTAATTTTAAGTATTTTATCATCCAGTTGGATATCTCGTTGAAAATAGGCTTGGCATCCGAGCCGCCACCCATACCGCGGCCGTCTGCCGCTATTTCTACCATGATAACGTAACGCGGAATTTTGCCGTATTCGCCGCCAAAACCCAGATAAGTACCAATCGTCTCATTATCATCATACTTGCCATTAACAATCACCTGCGAAGTACCAGTCTTGCCGCCGACTAGCCAGCGTTCCGAGTCGTCGTGCGGCTTATATGTCGCATAATGGGCCTGATGCACCATTTCGCGCACTGTCTGCGACGAAGCTTCGCTGATAGCACGAGCGCTAGTCTTCGCCGCCGTAGCCGCGAACTTGCCGCCATCACCTATCGTGCCGTTAATAATCGTTGGCGCGTGATATACGCCGCCATTAACTACTGAACAAAAACCACTCGCCACCTGCAGCATTGTTACATTCATACCCTGGCCAAACACCATATTACTGTAACGCACAGCATTACCTTCTTGCTGTACTGGCGAGATAACTGTGCCGCCCGCCTCATTCGCTAGCTCAATACCAGTCAGCTGCCCCAGCCGGAAACGATTATAAAAGTAATCATAAATCGTATCGCGAGCGCCGCGAGTAATATAAGAACCATTTCCCAGCCGCTGCGCAATCGTTACCATACCAGTATTCAGCGACCAGTTCAGCGCTGTCTGCATAGTGATGTCGCCGTTCAAGAAGCTGTTTTTAGAAGCGTTATTGATTGTGATGTCTTCAACCTTGATTTTGCCAGTATTGTTGTAAGTACTCTGCGGCGAGATAACGCCTTTGTCGATTCCGGTCGCTACCGTGAAAGTCTTGACATCAGAGCCCGCTTCGTACGGATGCGAAATCGTATCGTTGTTAAATACCGACACATCAGAAGTATTGATATTCGATGGATCGTATGTCGGCATATTAGCCATTGCCAGCACTTTACCAGTACTTGGCTCCATGACGATAGCGCTTGCTCTAGTGGCTTTACTACGCTTAGCACCAGCCTCTAGAGCCGACTCGACTTGTGTCTGGATATTACGATCAATCGTCAAAACAGTACTCTGGCCATTTACTGCCGGCTGGCGGACATTCTTATCGCCAATTGTTAGCGGTACGTCGCGAGCATCCGTCACCGTTTTGAGCATGCCGTCGCGCCCTGATAGAGTTTGGTTATTAGCTTGCTCGAAGCCATATACTCCTTTACCCTCGTGATTAACAAAACCCAAAACCTGGCTAGCCAATCGTCCCTCAGGATAAACTCGGCGCGTTCCAACTTCAAAGCCAATGCCTGCTAGCTTTTTCTTCTTGATTAATTCAGCCTGCGTCCGCGTAATATATTTCGTCAAAATTTGGTAGCGGCTAGGTTTTTTATCAATCAACTTCGCGAAACCATCAACTACGTTGCCGCCAGCGACGCTATTCAGCGTATCTACCACCGCCTGCTTATCAGATACTTGTGTTGGATCAGCCCAAACTTTATAGACTGTCTCGTTCATCACCAGCGGCTTCGGGTCGCTGCCATCCATAGCATAAATCTCGCCGCGCTGCGCTTTGAGCGTGAACTTCTTAATCTGCTCATTATCAGCCTGTGTTACATAGTAATCATGCCGCACTACCTGCACTACGAAAAGCTGCACTACAAAAATGGCCGAGACGACCAACACTATACTAAACAAAAAGCCAACTCTCGAGCGTCGAATAAAACGAGTTGGCGATACACTCATGATTTTAAACTCCTATTTGCTTACATACTGAGTATCAGCCGGGGTAGCCATCCTTTGAGCAACGCTGCTGTCTTTAACTGATTGTAGAGCTGTCAGGCGAGCATTCTCAACCGCCAAATCACTCTTCTGTTCGGTTAACGTCGAAATTTTATTGCTGACGTCATTTGACTCATAATCATAGCCCGAAACACTCCCCGCTTGTGTTAAGTATAACAGACCTAGCAGCGTCAAGAGAAGTGCAATAATAATCGCATTAGAAATCGGGCCGAGTTTGATAGCCGATGCAAAAGCAACTGTATTGCGGTTGCGCCCATAATTACCTTGGCGCCGGCTATTAAATTGTGTAGTTCGTGAATATGACATGTGGTGGATTTGTTTTTGTTATTTATTTTGACACTCAAAAGCCAGAGGAACGTTAGGAGAAAAACGAAAATTACGTTCCTCTGCCCTATAGAGTTGTGTTATTTTTGCCTAAGCGGCGCGGCGCACGACAGTGATGTCATGCTGAACGTCGGCCTGGACTTGTACTTGGATGCGGCGAGTCATGCTACATCTTCCTTTCTGTTTTTATATTTTCACAGCGACACGAAGCTTAGCACTTCGCGAACGCGGATTGTGAACATCTTTAGTGGCTCCATCGACAGGATGCTTCGTGATGATACGAAGTTCCGCCTCGTAGCCGTTCTTGGCCTGTTCGGCAAAGTATTGCTTAACAATACGATCCTCCAGACTATGAAAGCTAATTACACCGACTCGCCCGCCCTGCGACAACAGCTCGGGTAATAATGGCATAATCGCTCGTACCTGCTCAAGCTCATCGTTTACAAAAATCCGAATCGCCTGAAAACTACGTGTTGCCGGATGCGTTCGCTGGCGCCGTCCGACGTGCGCCCTCAAGATAGCCGATGCTAGATCTTCAGTTGTCGCCAGCGGTCTAGCCTTAATAATCGCAGCAGTATAACGCCGCGCAATATTTGGCCGCTCTTCGCCGTAATCGCGAATAATCCGCTCCAGCTCGCCCTGCGAATAGGTGTTAACCACCTGCTCTGCAGTTAAAGCTTGCCGCCGATCCATCCGCATATCCAGCGGACCGTTATGCGAAAATGAAAATCCTCGCTCAGCCCTATCAAGCTGTGGTGACGACACCCCCAAATCAATCAATATCATATCAAACCGCTTGCCTACCGCAATCAGCTGCCGGGCAGCACTGACAAAATCAGCGTGTATAAATTCTGCCCCTCTGCCAACAAAAGCCGCAAGGTTAGCGCGCGCAAAATCATCGCGATCAACCAGAGTCATCTCGCGGTAATTCTGTGTTCGTTCGACAATGGCGCTAGCGTGTCCGCCGTATCCAGCCGTCAGGTCGAGATAACTCTCGCCCTCTTTAGGATTTAGCAGCCGCACAACGTCATCAAGTAATACTGGAACATGAAGTGGTGGATGTTCTTTAATACTCATTCCCCCATCATACCATATGGTCTGGCGAGGGACTCGAGATCACCAATCTGATAGCGAGCTGTTTGTTTTCGCATAGGTGGTGTTTGTTTTAGTTTAGTCAAGTATGCTTAAAATCAAGAGCTGTCAAACAACTCATATCGTATTTAGCATACCTTTGAGAGACTTGTGTGTGAGGTGGAGTTTTTGGGAGGTGTTGTGTTAGAGGAAAGAACTTTCGACAATTTTAGCGTGGGTCGATATTCCACTGCTCACTATCAGGTTGTTGATCTCGAGGATGTCCAACTTCAAATTGTAAAAGTACCACAAACTATATGGCTACGCGCCCAAAGACAGCGTCGCCCGCGATACGTAAGCATCAGGTACACAAACCAAGACGCCCGCCCTACCGTACATAGATTGGCTAATAGCTGCGTCAGTCATGACTACCCTACTTTCTTTTGTTATTTTACGCGGTGGTGTTTGTTTTGACTCGAGATTTCATCTCTTGCCTTGCCACTGGCTTTATCATACAACGTTTCATCATGCTTGTGCAATACCTTTTTTACTAAAAATGATAACTTCTTTACTTTTCCACAAAAACGTGGAAAACTATAGCGTTTCAACAAGCAAATAGACGCTATATCTAGCGTCTATAGAGGTCAGCCATGACAGAAAACGCTGCTTATGCAAAATATATCCGCATCAGCTGGCGTGCTACTGCGTCAGGGTCGTGCCGGATAAAACTGCGTACTGCGGCGATCGGGTCGCTTGATTGCGCGCCCGCCCATATATTTTTAGCTAGGATACCAGCCCCGCGAAACTCATAATGTTGGCGTTTAAGCTCGTTAATGTCATACTGTACCGTATGCTCGCCGTCATGGGCATACTTCGCCATCAACTCTCTCGATGGTTCGTCGGTGTTGAAGACGACATAGTCTAGAAACTCGCTGCCCGCCAAACGCTCAATTTCGCTGGCAAAATCCGCTACACTCAAACCATCAGTCGGGCCGGGTTTGGTTACTAGATTACAAACAAAAACACATTTCGCCCGCGTCGCTGCCAATGCTTCCTGAATTTCGCCAATTACCAGCGCCGGCGCCAAACTACCGTAGAGATTGCCCGGTGCAATCACCACCATATCTGCTTCCAAAATTGCTTGAACGGCCGCTGGGTGCGCCACCGCCTCTGGCTCTAGCCACACTTTTGGCCGTTTGGCGATATCGGCATGCGCGATCTTGAATTGCCCTTTGATCGGCTCGCCCGAAGCGCTCTCGACACACAGCGTAATATCGGTTAAAGTTGTCGGAATCACCCTGCCTTGAATATTGAGAACTTGGCTAGCC
>JABCNZ020000032.1 GCA_013333845.2 Candidatus Saccharimonadota bacterium | reverse complement strand
CTTTTTCTGATAAAATTACCGCGCCAGCTGTGCCAAATCGGCAGGGTTATACTTTTGCTTGGTGGTATAGGGATAACACTTTTGCGAGAGCCTGGATCTTTGCTGTCGATACCATGCCAGACAGTAATTTGACTTTATATGCAAAGTGGATCGAGAATCCTAAGTCTGTTGCAACAAGCAGTGGTGCTTCGGAAAACAATTCAAGCTCATCGGCTAGGTTAGCCGATACTGGTATGGATGTGTGGATGTTTTTCTCTGCAGCAGCTGCGTTTGTAGTGATTGGTTCTATTACGGCCAAGCTGATTAAACGAAGCTAGCTTGCAAGTGGCAACTGTATTTGTATGGTTAAAGTAATCTTGACGGTTGTTTAGTGCCGTTAGGGCTGTAGATTACTTCTTGATAATTCTATCATCTGCCCAAAGTATGCCGGATTAGCTACGGATACGTTGTGTGTGCTATCTTCGACTAGTACGCCGCGAATATCTAAACCAGGGAACTCCTGGCTAAGCGACGTTATAAGCTCGCGTATATTTTCTGGGCTGTTATCATTCATGTGGCTTAATTCCGGCGCAAAAAGGGTGACGGGCGTGCCAGGTTGCAGCTTATTGAGTGAATTTTTGAGATCTTCAATAAAACCGCTGCGCGACATCGCAATGACGTCTCTCAGCTGGACTAATAGCGGCACGGCTGGCATTTTTTCTCCGTCGTTTTTTTGCCAAGCTTTCTGAGCTTCGGGATCGGGTGAATGTTTGATATATCTTGACAGGTCAATTGTTTCTGCTAATTGCGCTGCTACAATAAATGCGCCTAGCGGTTTTTGCCAGCTTGGCGCATCATCTATGTAAATATATTTGACAGTTTCAGGATTATCAAGAACGCCAGGTGTAGCCGCTGCAAGCCTACTGCCGAATGAATGTCCAACTATACCTACCCGGTCGCTATAATAAGTTAGGTGTTCGTTTAGCTCAGGCGCTATTTCTTCTGCTAAGGGTGAGAAACTGCCCGTTTCTAAAATTTTATCAGCAACGCTCTTTTTCATAGAACTGGTTGGCAGCGTCAAGACTGAAGCTGGATTTCCTTCTTCGTCGCGCCAGGCATAGGCTATTTCGGCCATCTCTAGCCGTGCTGCTGTCGCTGTAGGATTTCCCATGAACCCAGTTCCGTAGACGATAGTATTACCGGACGGGCCATTGCCAAATTCAACCAAAGTTATCGCCGTATACCCTAGAGCGCTTGGTATGAAATGTTGTTTGATCCTCTCCATGAGACTTGCTCGCTCTCTGCTAGGAGTTCTATCGATTACCCCAGAAGTAGGTTCTCTGTTATTTCCCGAGAATATAGTACAAGGAATCCTTTCGGCTGCGTAGTTGGGCGACCTTCTCATAAATATTGTTATAGTATATAATTTTTCTATTGTCAAATAATCTCGTCGTAAAACCCATTGCTAAAAATCTAAAGCATAAGTATACTAATAACCAGTGAGCAGGCACGATAAAACAACAAAAATACAGAAGTTCAAATTACCATTAAAAACGTTGGCTGCTGCGTTCGGTGTCTTGTCGGTACTTGTTGCGCCAACACTCTATTCGCCAAAAGCCGCAGCTGACGCTATCAACAACACGGACTTCGTATTTACTATCGATACCAGAAAGCCGGGGTCGCCGGACACTCAGTTTGTTATTCCGACAAGCGGTTCAGGGTACAATTATACTGTTGACTGCAATAATGACGGTGTAGCTGAGGTATCTGGAAGAATGTCTGGCTATACGTGCAATTATTCTACGCCAGGAATTTATACCGTACGCATTGGCGGCGCCTTTCCATGGTTTATCGTGAATGGTAGGGGTGATAGGCTAAAACTGCTTTCGATTGATCAATGGGGTACGAACAAGTGGAAAAATATGCGTTCTGCTTTTGCTGGTGCGGAGAATATGGATGTCGAGGCGACTGATACGCCGGATTTAAGCCAAGCCACTGATTTATCGTGGATGTTTGTTGGAAATAAATCGCTGAAAGGCGAGTTTGCTAATTGGAATTGGAATACATCAACTATTACCAAAATGTCGGGTGTCTTTCGAAATGCAAACCAATTTAATCAAAATATTGGTTCTTGGGATGTTTCAAAGGTGACCGATACCGCTGGTATGTTTAACGGCGCCAGTGCTTTCAATAACGGAGGCAGCGATTCTATTACGAATTGGGATACGTCGAGTTTTGTAATCGCAAATGACATGTTTCAAAGGGCAACTTCATTCAATCAGCCGATTGGCTCGTGGGATATGAAAAAAGTGCAACTTCTTGTTCGTTTTTTGAGCGGCGCAACCTCGTTCAATCAATCGCTAGCTGCTTGGCAACTAGATTCGTTGGTTATTCTGCCAGGAAAGCCGTTGTCCGGTGCGGCGGCCGCGCTTGATCATACAGCGATTTCGCGCCAGAATTACGATGCTATGCTAATTGCTTGGAATGCGCAAAATCTAAAATCACCAATGTCGCTTGGTGCGGCCGGTTTGAAATTTTGTGCAGCCGCTTCGGCGCGGGATAACATCATAAAGCCTGTCGCTGACGGCGGACATGGCTGGACAATCACTAGCGATGGTAGGCTGTGTACAAAACATAAAGTAACATTTGATTCGCAATCCGGTTCTGCCGTTCCAAATAAGATGGTAGGCTATACGTATCCTTTCAGACCGCCGGTCGCCCCGACCCGCTCTGGCTACACTTTTGCCGGCTGGTACACAGATACTGCTTTTACGACTGCTTGGGACTTTGCGAACGATACGATGCCAGACAATGACTTGACCTTGTATGCAAAATGGACGAAGAACCCTGCGTCTGCCTCTACGCTGTCTCCGGAGTTGCCAAAATCGCCTGGTGTCAGACTGGCTGAAACAGGCTCAAATACAGTGTTGTTTGTCTTGGCGGCGTCTATCTTTGTAGCTTCTGGTATTGTTTTGTTCAAAAAGTAAGCGAAACGTCCGTAATATAGGCAGGTAAAGTAAAAAGATGGCTTATCTACTATTTCCAGAAAACTAGTGTCGAACCAGGAAATATCAAAGACGAAAATTAGTTCAAGATGTAGTTTCGGTTGTTGCTGATCAGGTTTGTATTGCGGGGTGATAATGTGCTAGTAAACTTCTGTCGCCTCTGATATACTTAGAAGCAATGGGAAAGAATCTTTATATCACAACGGCGATTCCATATGTCAATGGCAAGCCGCATATCGGTAATGCGCTAGACTATTTGCTTGCAGATATCTGGTCTCGCTACCAGCAGCAGAAAGGCAAAAAAGTGCGCTTTCAGGTTGGCACTGATGAGCATGGTAATAAAATCGCCGCCAAGGCTGCCGAACAAAATCTGACGCCGCAAGCATATGTCGATCAAACTCATCAAAATTTCAAGATACTGATGGATGCTGAGCACGCCGAATATACTGATTTTGTCCGTACGTCTGATTCACATCATATGGGGGCGGTGCGCTATATTTGGAAACAGCTGGATCAGGCAGGGTTGATTTATAAAAGTACTTACAACGGCTGGTACTGTATGGGTCATGAAGCTTTCTTTACTGATAAAGAAGTTCAAGAAACTGGCGGGGTTTGCCCTGACCACCAAACGCCTTATCAACAAGTTAGCGAAGAGAATTATTATTTGAAATCGAGCGCTTATACCAATAAAGTCCGCCAAGCAATCGAGTCGGACCGGATGAAAATTGTACCAGAGTTTCGCAAAAAAGAGTTTCTGGAATTAATGAAAGACGGTTTGCACGACGTATCAATTAGCCGGCCGCGCAAGAGCCTGACCTGGGGAGTGCCGGTACCAGGAGACGATAGCCAGGTGATGTATGTCTGGTTGGACGCCTTAGCTAATTACATCACGGTGCTAGGTTACCCGGATCAGCCGGAGTGGAAAGATTTTTGGCCAGCTGACGTGCAAGTGATTGGCAAGGATATTCTGCGTTTTCATGCCGGTATTTGGCCAGTGATGCTATTAGGGGTTGGTCTACCGCTGCCGAAGACGCTGTTAGTACACGGTTTCGTTAATGTGGGCGGCGCTAAGATGAGCAAAACCGTTGGTAATGTCGTCGATCCGATGGAGATTATCAAGGATTACGGCGTTGACGCTTTTCGCTATTACTTTTCGCGGCATATTCCGACCAAGGATGACGGCGACTTCACCTGGGAGAAGTTCGAAAAAGCTTATAACGGAGAGCTCGGCAATGATCTCGGTAATTTAGTGCAGCGGGTTATTGCTATGATCCAGCGTTATCAGTCGGGTGTAATTGGCGAGATTCCTCGCCCAGGACACGATATGGGGCCATACCGCCAGGCGATGGAAGCGCTTGATTTTGATCGAGCAATAGATGAAGCATGGCAACAGGTGCGCGCGCTCAATCAATATATTGATGACGTTAAACCGTGGGAAGTTGCCAAGAAGCGCCAAAAAGATACTGATGCCGCCGAGCATTTATCGGAAATTTTATCTTACGCTGTCGGTGCGCTTGAGGAAATTGCTGATTTACTAACTCCGTTTATGCCAGTGACTGCTAGCACTATTCATAAGATGTTCTCGGCAGGAGTCGTGCCCGAGAAAGCAGCGCCGCTTTTCCCAAAAATCTATATTCATACGCCCGCTCCGCAAACGGCATCTAGTAAAAAGAAATAAGCCAAATGAATTCGTTACTTCGCTTAGTTGATACGCATTGTCATATTCATGATAGCGAGTTCTATGACGCTTCAGCGTGCGAGAAGGCTTATCAGGAATCAGTGAAGAATGGCGTAGCGATGATTTGTGTTGGTACAGATTTGCACAGCTCGCGTCAGGCTCTAGAGTTTGCTAGGATGCATGATTTTGCTTGGCCGGTTGTCGGCATTCACCCGCACGACGCAGCGACAAATAACGTCGAGGAATTGCGCCAATTGGTAGCAGACAATCGCGATGAAATCGTCGGCATTGGTGAAATTGGTTTAGATTATTTTTATGATAATAGTCCGCGTGACATTCAACAGAGCGTTTTGCGGCGGCAGCTTGAGGTAGCGCGAGATTTTAAATTGCCGATTAGTTTTCATGTACGCGACGAAAAAACCGCTGCTGGCGCAGTCTGGGCGGATTTTTGGCCGATTTTCGATGAATTCAAAGGTTTGCGCGGCATTTTACATAGCTTTACCGATTCTGAGGAAAATTTGCAGCGTGGGTTGAATCGTGGTTTATACGTTGGTGTTAACGGTGTAAGCACTTTTACTAAAAATAAAAAACAACAGAAAATGTTTAACCAAATTCCGCTTGAACGCTTAGTTTTTGAAACTGACGCACCTTTCTTGACGCCAGTGCCATTTCGTGGTAAAGTGAATATACCAGCGTATGTGAGGCAGGTAGCAGAATATCATGCGCGCGCTCGTGACCTTGCTATAGAAGAGGCCGCTAGCGTAACTACTCGCAACGCGCGGCAAATTTTTGGGATTAATTATGAATGAGAGTTTTAATAATAAAGTAGAACCTTATGCACCGGTAGAAAATGCCGGTCATTTTAATTATGAACAAACTGCTAATGGCAATTCTTATCGCAATCCCGAGTTAGAGCGCTTAGGCGAGTTAGCGCGTAAGTCGGCCAATCAAACAACCGAATCGCTCCAGGTTGACTATATAGAAGAATTGGACAATCCAGAACCCGAAAAAAACCTGCTTACTCCTGAGCAGGAAATTGCTGCTACTGGTCAACGCGTGATTGGTTTACGAGATAAATACGATGAGGACTATGCTAAATATCTAGAGGGATTTGGTCTAGCTGCATAAATTATGGTCAAGCGTGTTCTCACAAAAACTCTCAAACTTTTTGTCGGCGATGACTTATCGCTCGGTTTGCCTAAACTCCGCAAAAAACGTCCGCTCAAGAAACTGAGCGAGCGCGAGCTGTTGGTGCTAGAAAGCGAAATTGGCTCGGAACTTTTTGGAGAGGTGCCGAAGGGTCATCGCCGCGAATTCTTTTGTCTGGACGAAAAAACATGGATGTGGCATGAGGAATGGATTGATGCCAAGCACAAACTTAAAACCCACACGATCAAATATGAAGTAACCGATCGAGGTATCTTGAAAACTCAACCTGGCCCACGTTATTCATACCTCGAGGGTGATGAATTGCGTAATTTTAGTATCGCTACGCAAATGTATTATGAGCAAGTTGCCCGCCAAGTTTACAAGCGAGATCCCGAGACCGGCGAAAAATTGGTATAATAGAAAGCGTGAAATCATCGATAATCTATCTCGACCATGCTGCTGCCACGCCTCTAGACGAGCGTGTTTTGGCGGCAATGCAGCCGTATTTCTCTGAGATGTTTTATAATCCTTCGGCGCCGTATGCTCCAGCGGTGGAAGTCAAGCGCGCTTATAACGAAGCTAAGCATCGTTTGGCGGTTTGTCTTGGCGGACAGGCTAGTGAGCTGGTTGTGACGGCTGGCGCTACCGAATCTATTAATTTGATGATAAATAGCATTGACGGGCATATCGTATCAAGTGCCATTGAGCATGATGCAGTACTGAAAACGCTTGGTGATAATGTAACGCTGGTGGCTCCATCTGAAAAAGGCAATATCGCGCCGCGCGATATTCAAGCAGCTATTAGGCCAGATACGCAGCTAATAACTATCGCTATCGCCAATCACGAACTTGGTACCATTCAACCATTACGCGACATTGCTGAAGTTATCCGTGCTGAGCGTCGCCGCCGGTTTGAAGCAGGCGAACCGACGCCGATCTATCTGCACACTGATGCTTCGCAAGGGGCTGGGCAGATTGACATCAATGTAGCGCGGCTAGGCGTTGATGCGTTGACGCTAAATGCTGGTAAGATCTATGGTCCAAAGCAAGTTGGGCTGCTTTGGTGTAATCGGATGATGCACTTGCAGCCGCTAGTTCGCGGCGGCGGGCAAGAGCGGGGCTTGCGCAGCGGGACCGAAAATGTTGGGGCACTATTGGGTTTGCAGTAGCGCTAGAATTAGCGCAGCAACATCGTAATTCTGAGAATAAGCGCTTGCGCCAGTTGCGCGACCAGCTGCAAAATCAGCTGACAGAAGCTTTTCCGTGGGCGATTGTGTCCGGAGATCATATGCGTCGCATGGCATGTCATTTGCATATATCATTCCCCGGATTTGATGCCGAACGGTTAGTTTTTATGCTTGAGCAAAAAGGGGTGCTGGTAGCGACTG
>JABCNZ020000031.1 GCA_013333845.2 Candidatus Saccharimonadota bacterium | reverse complement strand
TATGACCTCGGGCCGCGTTTTCGCAATGAGAATTATTCAGACGAGCATTTGCCAGAGCACATTGCTATGGAATGGTACGCTGCGTACTGGGATTGGCGAGCTGGTATGCGCTTCATGGAGGATATGTATAAATATGTATTGCAGGAAACGTTTGGCACGCTGCAGTTTCAGCTGGGCCGGTTCACGGTGGATATGAGCGGCGAGTGGGAAGTCTGGGATTATGCCGAGGTGATCAACAAGCATTATGGAATTGATGTGTATAATACAACGATTGAAGAGGTAGCTGCCAAGTTGAAAGAACATGGCTTGGAAGTGGAGAAGACCGATTCCATTCCGCGCAGTATTGATAAATTATGGAAGAATATTCGTAAAGATGTGGCTGGGCCGGTGTGGTTAGTGAATACGCCAAAGTTCATTAGTCCACTGTCTAAGACCAACCCTGAAAATCCACAGACGGTGGAGCGTTTCCAGCCGATTATTGCCGGGTCAGAGCTGGGCAATGGCTTTTCGGAGCTGAATGACCCAATTGACCAGTTGAATCGTTTTGTTGAGCAGCAACAGATGCGCGATGCTGGAGACGATGAAGCGATGATGCTGGATATTGACTTCGTGGAAATGTTGGAGTACGGTATGCCGCCAGCTTGCGGCTGGGGTTATTCTGAACGGGTATTTTGGATTTTTGAAGGCGTAACTGCCCGCGAGGGCGTGCCGTTCCCACAGCTAAGAAGCGAGATTGACGAGACGACGCGGGCGATATATCCAGAAGTGAAGTTATAGCTTTTGAGCTGTCGATACTATCGGTACTGGCTTTTAGGCGGCCATTTTCTCGCTATCCTCAGCTAGCTCGCCGAGCAAGATATCGATTTCATCAGACACAATATCTGCAAAGTCTGGTACATTGGCGCGTACCCAATCGACGATTTGGTCGTCACTGGCTTCTTGCATGTGTGATAGTTCTTCGGCTTGCTCTGGCGATAGCTCGAGGACGATTTCGTTGATGACGCGTTCCTCTAACGTCGAGTCAAAATGGTCGGCAAGCGATTGGAAATCTTCGTCTGATAGATTGATTCCTAAATCTGCGAGGAGGCTGCGGCTTAAAATTGGCATAATGTTATCCTTTCTTTTTCTGTTTTAACTTAGACAAAGGTATTTTCGATGCTCTGATTTCTAGCTGTCTGGGTTGCTTTGGCTTTCTTCTTTGCGGCAGCTTCCTGCTGTGTTTTGTCTTTGAGTGCCTGTGCGGCGTTTTCGGCATTAACTTTAGCTTGACTCAGTTCTTGTGCTAGCTGTCCTTGCCGCTGCCACAACTCATATAAGCGTTGTCGGTGATTGGCGATCGTTTGCTCCATCTCTGCCTGTTGCCTTTCCGCCTCGACGAGTTTGTTCATGGCTGCGAATTTATTGGCGTTATCGTCAGACAACGATTCGGCTTTTTCTCGAAGCTTAGCGACATTTTCTTTGACCGTGACGAGGTTCGCCTCCATATCGGCTATCTCTCCAGCTTGCTGGCGCGTGTTTTCTAGATCAACCCTGGTCTGGCCAAGCTCTTGGCCAAGCATCTCAACTCGATTTTGCGCATCAACAGAAGCTCGCTCGGCGTATCGTGCTTGCCAGCTGGCCTCTTGTGAGTTTTTGCTAGCTTCGGCAGCATTCATGATGGCGCTAGCGATGCGGCGGCGTTGATCTTTTGGCATAGAGTCGACGTGTTCTTTGGCTACTACCCAAGCCTCAAACCAACCAACATTAACATTTTCATTTTGTTCTTTACGTTTACTACGCATTTCTTTACGAAGAGCTTTGCGGGCGCGGGCTTTGTCTGCACGTTCCGATAATTCGGCGATAGTGGCCTCGCGGCGCGATTCGTAGGCGTTTTTGACGGTTTCTAGGCGTCCGCTCATCCGATTTTGCCGCCTGTCTATATCTGCTTTGCGTTTATTAACTCGATTTTCAGCCTTTTGAAGCTTTCTCATGCGGCGTTTTTTAAGCGGGTGGTTGTCGCTGAGATGAGCAACCTCATCGAACTTTGCCTTGCGCCGGTCATACGAACTCTTGGCTAGGCCGTACATAAATTTGTCTTTAAGTAGGCCTGGTTGCTCCTTAGCATTATTCCAGCCCGCTGCAATTCTTTCCTTGCCCCACTGTAGCGTATTACCAGCACCTTTTATCGTTCGACTAACAAGATAGCGATTGCCTAAAACTTCAGCATCGGTACGCAGAGTCTCGTTAGCCTGCACTTCGGCAGCATCCTCGGCGCTTTCTTGGCCAGGCTCGACGTCTCCGTATTCGGCACCGCTTTCTTGACCAGATTCAGGGGTGGTTTCATCGCCTTCAGGCGGCACTTCTATGTAATCTGGTATACCATTCTCATCAGTATGTACGACAGATCCGTTATCTAATGTAAAATCCTTACTTTGTTCTCTTACTGGCGGTGGTGGACTTCCAGTTCCCTCGAATGATCTCGTGCGCATTTTGTTTATTCCTTTTTTATTTTTGTCTGACTTTCTGTATAACTTATAGCAAAAAATCACGCTTATGTCAATATTTTTAGCGTAAAATAGGCAAAAATAGCTGAGATTTTTGCCGAGGCGGCTGCAGATGCTATACTATTAAATATTATGGAATGGTGGCAGGCTATCATATTGGGTATCGTCGAGGGAGTGACCGAGTTTTTGCCAGTGTCGTCGACCGGGCATTTGACAATTGTCGAGAAGTTGATGGGTATGCGGATCAACGATCCAAGTTTGACGGCTTTTACGGCTATTATTCAGATTGGCGCTATCGCTGCAGCGATAATTTATTTCCGAGATGATATTTGGCGGGTATTGAGTGCTTGGTGGCGCGGTTTGTGGTGGAAACGGGCGCGGCGGCAGTTTGATTATAAATATGGCTGGGCGATTATTATTGGATCGCTGCCGATTGCGGCTATCGGCTATGCTCTCAAAAATGAGGTCGAAACAGTGCTGCGCAGTTTATGGTTTGTGGCGTTTGCGTTGATTGGCTGGAGCATGGTGATGTGGCTAGCTGACAAATGCAGCGCTGTGCGGCGCGGCGAGCGGCAGACAACTTGGCGGGATACGCTGGCGATTGGCTTAGGTCAGTGCTTGGCGCTGATTCCAGGCGTGTCGCGTTCAGGGGCGACGATTTCGGTGGGGCTATTCCGCGGTTTTGATCGGGTAACGGTGACGAAATTAAGCTTCTTTTTGGGTATTCCAGCCTTGGTGGCGGCAGGTTTGCTAGAGGCGATGACCGCTTACAAATACATTGGCGGCGGCGTCGGCTGGGTGCCAACAATTTTGGCGACAGCAGTGGCTTTTGCGGTTGGTTATTGGTCGATTGCTTGGCTGTTGAAATTTGTCGCCCGCAATGACTTTTCGTTGTTTATCCGGTACCGCATCGGTTTGGGTGTTATAATTATGTTATTGCTTATGACTGGCGCGATAACGGCAATATAAATTAATAAAGAAAGAGTACAATGATTGAGGTCAAACATATTACCAAAATATACGGCAAAAAGAAGAATGCTTTTACGGCGCTGGATGATGTTAGCTTGAATATTGAAGAGGGCTCGAGCGTGGCTATTTTAGGTAAGTCCGGTAGTGGCAAATCGACGCTGATGCATGCGATTTCCGGGCTAGACAAGCCGCAAAAGGGCAAGGTGCTAATTGACGGCGAAGACATTTTGCGGTTGAGGCCGCGGGCTACTGACAAATTCCGGGCGCAGAAGATGAGTTTTATCTTCCAGAGTTTCTTCGTCGAAGGCGGTGAGAGTTGTTACGATAATGTCAGTTTGGCGTTAGAAACGGCTGGCGTGGTGCGGATCGGCCGCAAGAAACGGATCATTGAAGCGCTGGAAGCGGTTGACTTGGGCGATAAGATTAAGTCGCGTGCCAAAGACCTTTCAGGCGGGCAAAAACAGCGTTTGGCGATTGCTCGGGCGATTGTGGGCCGCCCGCAAATCTTATTTGCTGATGAGCCGACTGGTAATCTTGACTCGGCAACTTCAAAAGTGATTGAGGATTTGTTGTTTAATTATTGTAAAGAAAACAACGCTACGTTGATTATTGTGACTCACGATGAAGACTTAGCGCAAAAATGTCAGCGGGTGATTCATATCAAAGATGGTAAAATCGAATCGGACTCTATTGCCAAGAAATCAGCTGCTAAAAATAAGTCGACTAGCAAGCTTACAGAGGAGGAAAAATAATGAAAACTACTGATATCGTTACTAGAGCCGGCCGTAATTTGCGCCGCGCCAAAATGCGGACAATCTTAACAAGTGTAGCTATTGCTGTAGGCGGCTTCGCGATTATGGCTAGCCTGATGGTTAGTGAGGGTGCTAGGCAGTACGTTGATCGGATAATCAGCAGTAATATTGATCCGAACGGCCTAATTATTTCTAAGGACAAGCGGGTTACTACTGCTGGATCAGCGGTAGGCGGTAGAAGCGAATTAACTGAATATAATCCTAATGCGGCGTCGTATTATGGCCAAGAGTATGACACGCTTACTCAGAGTGATATTGAAAAATTGCGCCAGCGCAAAGATCTTAAAAATGTTGAGCCGAACTATCAGTTGCAGCCAAAATATGTAGCATTTAGCATGAAGAGCGATAAGAAATATGTAGCCCAAGTTATGATGCGCGATAATACCCTGCAGTTAGAATCTGCAGCTGGCCGCGAGATTAAGTCGGGAACAAAGCTAGCGCCAGGCGAGGCAATTATACCAGAGAGCTACACTGAGAAACTGGGCAAAACGGCGTCAGAAATGGTTGGTTCGATGTTAACAATTACAGTTAACCAGCAGCCGCAACAGACCGATACTGAGACGATTCAAAAAGTGTATATTGAGAAGGGCGAAGAGGGTGTCAAAGAGCTTCTTGGCGGTAAGACGCTAAATAAGCAATTCAAAATTGTAGCGGTTGTCAAGAAATCGCCAGACCAGATGGCTAGCCGGCCAAATCTGTATATCGATTCGAGCGATGCTAAGGAATTAACGGACTTCAGTACTGCCGGAACTGATGCTTATCAAAAGTATATTTCTGCCAATGCGACAGCCACGGGCGGTAAAACTCCCGAGGAAGTTCGCGACAGTTTGAAGGATGCTGGCTATTCGTCGATGACTTCGAAAGATGTACAGAGTATGATTTTCACTTTCATAAATATTTTGCAAACTATTGTGATGGGTTTTGGTATTTTGGCTTTGGTGGTGAGTGTGTTCGGGATTATTAACACTATGTATATTTCGGTGCTCGAGCGGACGCAGCAGATTGGTCTGATGAAAGCTTTGGGTGCGTCAAAACGTGATATCGGGCGGCTGTTCCGCTACGAAGCAGCTTGGGTTGGCTTTTTGGGCGGTATGATCGGCGTGCTAGGTGCTTGGGGAGCTGGTACGCTGGCTAATCCGGCAATTTCTAATGCGTTGGGTCTGGGCAAATATAGTTTGCTGATCTTCCAGCCGCTAGACGCTGTCGTTGTAGTGTTGTCTCTGATGTTGGTGGCAATTGTAGCTGGTTGGTTGCCGAGCCGCAAGGCGGCGAAACTTGACCCGATTGAGGCGCTGCGAACAGAATAATTTACAGCGAAATAAGTTGGTCTGATACTATTAATAGATTCGTTGGCGTACGGTATCACGAGATGATATACTAATGCTATGCTAGATATTCGCTATATTCGAGAACACGCCGATCGCGTTCAGGAATCGGCAAAAAATAAAGGCTACAATGACGTATCGATTGCTCGTTTGCTAGACACTGATGAGCAGCGACGGCAATTGCAGCAGCAGGTCGATGAACTGCGAACGCAACGGAACGAGATTGCTGGCCAGATGAAGGGCGGTAAGCCAGCGCCAGAGCTGATTGAGCAGGGCAGGGCGTTGAAAGAAGAGCTAGCGAAACTAGAGAGCAATTTGCGCGATGTCGAAACAGCTTTTCAAGCGCAAATGGACGCGGTGCCTAATATAACGCTTGATGACGTGCCGCTTGGCGGTGAAGCAGATAGCGTGGAGATTAAAACGTGGGGTGATAAGCGCCAATCTGCCAGTGATCATTTAGATTTTGCAGCTGGCCGCGGTTGGCTTGATTTTGAGCGCGGCGCCAAGGTAGCTGGTACGAAATTCTACTACATCAAGGGCGATTTGATGCTGCTAGAGAACGCGATTTATCAGTATGCGCTGAATTTGTTGATTTCTAAAGGATTTACGCCGATGACAGTGCCGCACATGGTGTCGGGCCGGGTGGCGCGCGGTTCTGGCTTTGCTCCGAAGAGCGACAAAGAAAGCAATGAGTATTTCATCGACGGCGAAGATGTCATGCTAATTGGTACGGCCGAGGCGCCGCTGACTGGCTTTCATGCTGACGAAATCATCGACGAGAAAAATCTGCCGCTGCTCTATGCTGGCTATAGCCCTTGCTACCGTAAAGAAGCGGGTGCGGCTGGCAAGTTTAGCCGCGGACTGTTCCGCGTGCACCAGTTCAATAAGCTGGAAATGTATATCTTTTGTACACCAGAACAATCAGTCCAGATGCACGAAAAAATCTTGTCGATCGAGGAAGAAATTTGGCAAAACTTAGGCGTGCCGTACCATGTGGTGAATATCGCGGCTGGCGACCTCGGTGCGCCAGCAGCCAAAAAATATGATATCGAGTACTGGTCGCCAGTCGATAACCAGTATCGCGAGTTGACTAGCTGCTCGAATTGTACTGATTTTCAGGCGCGTAATCTCAATATTCGCGTGCGCCGCAGCGACGGTTCGCTGCAGGTACTGCACACGCTTAACGGTACAGCGGTGAGCTTGGCGCGCTCGCTAGTAGCAATCATCGAGAATTACCAGACCGATGACGGTAAACTGCGCGTACCAGAGGTACTGCGGCCGTATCTAGGTAATCACGAGGAATTGTGATGAAGCGAGTGGTGCGCCAAGTTTCGCGCAGCGGCTATCAGAAACTTGCTAAACCGTTGCTTTTTCGACAACACCCAGACAAAGCGCATGAGGGTATGATCAAAGCAGCGCGAGCACTGCACCGAGTGCGCGGCGAGAATATTTTGCGGGTGTGGAATTATCGCAATTCGCGGCTCGAGCAGGAGATTTTAGGCCTAAAATTCAAAAATCCGCTAGGAATGTCAGCTGGGCTGGACAAGAACTTCGACTTGCCGCCAATAGCTAAACGGATTGGCTTAGGTTTCGAAATTGGTGGTTCGACTACTGCACAGGTTTGTGCCGGTAATCCGCGGCCGTGGTTTCGCCGTCTACCGAGCGAGAAATCGATTGTAGTTAATGTCGGCTTGGCAAATAATGGAGTTACCCGCAATATACAGCGAATTAAGCGGTATCCGCGGCGGCTGTGGCGCGATTTCCCGTTGAGCGTGTCAGTTGCTAAAACCAATAATCCCGAAAATGTTAGCGATAGCGAAGCGATTGCTGACTATTGCCAAAGTTTGCGCCAGTTAGAAGCGGCCAGTTGCGCGCCGTTGTACGAAATCAATATTAGCTGTCCGAATACTTATGGCGGCGAGCCGTTTACGACGCCAGCGCGGCTGGATAAATTATTGACGGCGGTAGATAACCTGCGTTTAACGCGGCCAATTTTCGTTAAGATGCCGACAGATAAAAAGTGGCCGGAATTTATGAAGCTGCTAGCAGTAATTGATCGGCATGAGGTTGCTGGTTTAACGATTGGTAATCTAGTCAAGGACCGCTCAGCGCTGCGTAATTCAAAATTGCTGGATAACGAGATCAGGGGAAATCTCAGCGGCCTGCCAGCGCGGGAGCTTACTACTGGCTTAATTTTCAAAACTTATGCCAAATACCGCGATCGTTTTGTGATTATCGGTGTCGGCGGCGTGTTTACTGCCGAGGATGCTTACGAGAAGATTTGTGCTGGTGCGAGCCTGGTAGCTATGGTGACGGCGCTAATGTTTGAAGGCCCGCAAGTAGTAGGCGAGATTAACGAAGGTCTAGTCAAGCTGCTCGATCGCGATGGCTTTCAGAATATTACTGAGGCGATTGGTAGCGCTCACCATGGCTAAATGCTATAATTAAAATACATTATCGGTTTAACGAAAGGGATCAAGATGATTGCAGACATTGATATAACTGGCGTAGGCGGCTACGTTTTGGATGAACCGACGAGAAAGTATATTAGCAAGAAAATCGGCAGATTAGATCGCTTAGTGACGCGGCATGCTCGCAAAACTATGAGTGCTTCGGTGAAGATCGAGGAAGTCAATCGCGATAACGGCAACAAATATGAAGTCGAAGTGATTATTAACGTGCCGGATCAGGTTATCAAAGCCAAAGATTCGACAATGAATGTTATGGCAGCAACTGATATAGTCGAGCGCAAGCTAGCCGGGCAGCTTCGCAAGTACAAGCAAAATTTGTTAGCTCACGTCGGCCGGCGCGATATACTAGCGCGGTTCAAACGCGGTTTTGACCGCGAAACGCAGTAGCGATTTAGTAGCAGCCTCTTCCAAAACTCCCCGAAAACAGTTATAATTAGGTGAGTTTTTGGAAAATACCTGAAAGTGAGGAAAATTTGACGTTATGGCGATAACACAACAGAAGGTGCTGACGAAGTTTTTCGGTGACCCGCAGAAGCGGATTTTGCGGCGTTTACAAAAGAAAGTCGACGAAATTAATGCGCTTGGCCCGAAATACAAGAAATTATCCGACGAAGAATTGGCTGGCCAAACCGATGTTTTGCGCAAGCGTTTGCAGAAGAAATCTGTGACGCTTGATACAATTTTGCCAGACGCTTTTGCGGTGGTGCGCGAGATGGCCGATCGGACAATCGGCGAGCGCCATTACGATGTGCAGCTGATTGGTTCAATGGTGCTACACGAGGGCAGTGTGGCTGAGTTGAAAACTGGCGAGGGTAAAACTTTGATGTCGACGCTAGCAGCCTACTTGAATGCGCTCGAAGGTAAAGGCGTACATGTTGTGACTGTTAACGATTATCTGGCGCAGCGCGATGCCGGCTGGATGGGGCAGATTTATAATGCGTTAGGTTTATCGACCGGCGTGATCATCAATGAGGCTTCATTCTTGTACGACGAAAATTATGACAATGAGGCGCATACTGATCCGCGCATGAAAAAGCTCCGTCCGTGCACCCGTAAAGAAGCTTACCAGGCAGATATTACCTATGGTACTAATAATGAATTCGGCTTTGATTATTTGCGCGACAATATGGTTAACGATATCGAGCTGGTGCGCCAGCGCGATTTGAATTTTGCGATTGTCGACGAGGTGGACTCGATTCTGATCGATGAGGCGCGGACGCCGCTGATTATTAGCGCGCCGGCTGCTGAAAATCCTGATAGCTACTATCAATTTGCCAAGATTGCAGCGAAGTTGACGCCAGAGGATTATACCTTGGAAGAGAAGCGTAAGCAGGTAGCTCTTACTGACGAAGGCGTCGAGAAAGTCCAAAAAATGCTAGGTATAAAAAACTTATACACGCCAGAGTATGTGCGCAGCGTTTACCATATGGATCAAGCTTTGCGGGCGCAAACGCTGTTTCATCGCGACAAAGACTATGTGGTGACAAACGACGGCGAGGTGATAATCGTTGACGAGCACACTGGTCGGCTCAAGCAAGGTAATCGTTATAGCGAGGGTTTGCACCAGGCGATTGAAGCCAAAGAAGGAGTACCAGTATTGCAGGAAAGCATGACGCTAGCGACGATTTCCTTTCAGAATTACTTCCGACTGTACAAAAAACTTAGCGGTATGACTGGTACTGCTTTCACTGAGGCTGAAGAGTTTCAACAAATTTATTCGCTCGACGTAGTAGTGGTGCCGCCGAACAAGCCAATCACTCGCCAGGACCACCAGGACCTAATTTACAAGACTGAGAAAGGTAAGCTGAAGGCGGTGGCCCAAGCGATTAAAGAATATCACGATGAAGGCCGTCCGGTGTTGGTTGGCTCTGGTTCAATCGCTAAAAACGAAATGATCGCCAAATATTTGGATAGCGAAGGTATTAAGTACGAAATTCTAAATGCCAAGAACAACGAGCGCGAAGCAGAGATTATCTCGCATGCTGGCGAAAAGGGCGCGATTACGCTAGCTACTAATATTGCTGGGCGCGGCACCGATATTAAACTCGGGCCGGGCGTCAAAGAACTGGGCGGTCTAGTGGTCATTGGTTCAGAGCGCCACGAATCGCGCCGAATTGACAATCAGCTGCGCGGCCGCGGCGGCCGGCAGGGAGACCCAGGCGATACGCAGTTTTATGTTTCGACCGAGGACGATTTGATGCGTATCTTTCAGGGCGAGCGGATTGCTAATGTGTTGGAACGCCTAGGTGTCGATGAGGAGACAGCGATCCAGAATCGTGCCGTCAGCAAGACATTGGAAGCAGCGCAGAAGCGAGTCGAAGGCTATAACTTCGATACGCGCAAAAATGTTGTTCAGTACGATAATGTTATTAATCGCCATCGCAAAGTTGTTTACACGGTGCGCCGCAAAATCCTCGAAGGCGACAATATAAAGCCGGAGATTCAGCGTTTGCTACGGGCGATGGTTAATAAATTAACAGAGGTGCCGGCCAAGAATAATCCGAAATTTGTCGAAGAATTTGCAGAGATTATCCCGCTGGAGGTCGACGAAATTGAAAAAATTGGCGCGATCAAAAAAGATAGTCAGCGCCGCGATAAAGCGTTAGCTGCTGCACAAAAAATGTATACAGCCAAAGAAAGAGAGCTCGGCGACGATCTAATCCGCGGGGTTGAGCGCGAAGTTTATCTGCAAGTACTTGATACATTGTGGATGCAGCATCTCGAGAATATGCAGCATTTGCGTGAAGGTATTCACTGGCGCAGTGTCGGCCAGCGCGACCCGCTGGTTGAATACCGCAGTGAGTCGCAGAAGCTATTTGATAGCTTGCAAGCGACATTGCGCGAGGAAGTTTTGCGTGCTATTTATCATGTGCGCGCCACCGACGCTATTAGCCGCGAATCAATTGACGATGACCACCAAACGGAATTGACGAAGCTTGCCGAGACTTCGGTCGAGCATGGAGTCAACGAAATCACTGGCGGCGAAGAGAATCGCGATCACGATTTCGGTGGTTCAATAAAAAGAGCCGCCTCGACCGCCGAAACTAATCATAGGCGCAACGTTGCCCGTAAAAAGAAAAAGGCCAAGCGCCAGAATCGAAAAAAGAGCCGCTAGATGAAACACACAGTAACAGAAGTACGGCTCGACAATGGTTCGCGTGGGCTGCTTATTGACGTGCCTGGCGCAACAGTGATGAGCTTCCAATTTCAATTCCGCGCTGGCAACCGCTATGTTGGACGCAAAAATATTTATGAAACCGCTCATGTGATGGAGCATATGTCGTTTGGCGCTAATGCTAAGTTCTCGAGCGAGCATGCTTACGAAGCAGAATTCACTAAAAATGGCGCGTACCATAATGCATGGACAAGCGACTTATCAATGGTATATGTGGCTGATTGCGCTGATTTTGAATGGGATCGGATTTTAGAATTGCAGCAAGTAGCTATTTGCCAGCCGCGCTTTCAGCAAGAATCGCTAGAGGCTGAAAAGGGCAATGTCCGCAGCGAACTAACGGGGTATTTGAATAACCACGGCCGCGTGCTTTGGCCGAAAGTCCAACAACTGCTAGGCGAGGACGTTTATACGTTTTGGCAGCGTTTGCGGACGATTAACAATATCACGCTTGAGGATATCCAGCGCCACCATCAAAAAACACACACCTCGGATAATATGCGCTTTGTGATTGCAGGCAAGCTCGATGGCCGGTGCGAGCAGATTAAAAATATGCTTGAGAGCTGGGAGTTGCCGCGCGGCGAACGCTTCACAGTGCCGCGCGATGTTTTGAAAAAGGCCGCTCCGACCCTTATCAAGCGTAAAGAAGCGACTAATTTGACCTTTGGTTGGAGCATGTCGCTGCCGCGCGAAATTAATGATGCTGAGTTAGAGGCGATGTCGTGCTTGAATCATATCTTGACCGGAACGATGCACTCGCGTATCTTCGGTGCTGCCCGCAAAAAGGGTTTGGCTTACGGCATGTTTAGCGAAGCGAGCGCCGGTTTTTATGATAGCAGCTGGGATTTTGGCGGGCAGGTCAATGTCGAGACCGCTGACCGGCTTTTCGACATTATCGCCGGCGAAGTGCGAGCGGTGCTCGACGGGCAGATTAGCGAAGAAGAACTGTCGGCAGCGCAGTCCTACGCGTTAGGGCGTCACCAGATGGGGGCGCAGACGGTCGCACAGATTAGCAATTTCTATAGCGGGCGCTATTTCGGCGACGGTTTTGTCAAAGATTACGAGCGCGTGCCCGAGGCAATCCGCAACATTACTCGCGAACGCATGATTGCGACGGCGCGCGAATTTATCGGCGCGGACACTTGGGTGCTGGCTGGCGTCAGCGCTAGCGACCAGAAATCACTGACGCGGCTAAATGATAAGCTAGAAAAGCTGTTTTAGAATAATAATTTCAATAAAAAGTAAAATGCTCCGCCGCCGACCCAGCTGAGCATTTTACTCTCAATTCTGGGTGGGCGACGGAGATGGTGTCTCCGTCTCTGGGGTGCTGGCAGAGCCGACAATCCGATCATAGTCGGGTCTGTGGACCCTCATCAGGACGAACTTGCCGGCGTTGCCGTTGGTGAGGACCTTCTGCAATACTCCCGCCAAGCCCTCGTTCACTGAGGGTGTGACAGTGAATTCCTGCAGGCTCGTGGTACATTTCGCTGGCCATAGTCGACGCTTCGTTATCAGGAATTATAACGAACTCAATGTTAGCCAGTGGAATTTCAATAATCTCGCTGGCTCCATTGTCATGTTGGAAGCCTACCAAGAGGGCGGTACCACCCTGGAATTGCGCCTATCCACTGACGTGGAACAGGCTTCCGTTAACGGTCATATTTCCCGACAGGGTTAATGACTTGTCACCTACGGACAGTGGGTAAGAAACTCCACTGTCCATGCCATAGAACGAGGCGGCTTCTGCAAAGGTTGCTGTTCGTTCTCTCTCAGTGTACGGCATCGTCTCGCCATACACGGCGAGGTTTGCCAATACATAGAGCACGATTATGATGAATGCCGTGATAGTAGTAAATCTGGCGAACCCGTCGCCTTCGTTAGATGTAACAGTGGCGACACAGATTGAGAGAAAGAATCCAACGATGGTACAAACCACCGCTGTGAGGAGCCACCACATGGCAGCCCTCCTTCCTATGATAAACGGAAACGTTCTATCTCTCGCGGGTCGGCGCAAAAGATTAATATATATCAATAAATGATTTTGTTGTCAAATCAACGCGTGAAATACTGGTATTTTAGCGGGTTGGGCGCGTGCTATAATAGTCGTTATGAAGATTATCATCGCTGGTTACGGTGTAGAAGGTACATCAAATCTGATATATTTCCGGCAGAAATTTCCTGACGCGGAGTTCGTGGTGGCTGACGAGCGCCTGGCGGATAAACTGCCGGCAATTCCAAATGGCGTTAAACTGATTTCTGGCAAAAACGTCTTCCAGGAGCAGCTTGACGATGCTGATTTGGTGGTGCGGACAGCCAGTTTGCCGCCGCGCAATATTGAAACTTGCGGCAAGGTTTGGTCAGCAACTAACGAGTTTTTTGATAAATGTCCAGTGCCGATTATCGGCGTAACGGGAACGAAGGGCAAGGGGACGACGTGCAGTCTAATCGCGGCGATATTACAGCAGGCCGGGCAAACGGTGCATTTGGTCGGCAACATCGGCGTGCC
Organism: Candidatus Saccharimonadota bacterium; assembly: GCA_013333845.2. Taxonomy (GTDB): domain Bacteria; phylum Patescibacteriota; class Saccharimonadia; order Saccharimonadales; family Saccharimonadaceae; genus Saccharimonas. The sequence continues at coordinate 20,661 of JABCNZ020000031.1, read as the reverse complement.
GGCGCTGGACGTTTTGCCGAAGATCAAAAAAACTGACATCGTCGTTTACGAATTGTCTAGTTTTCAGCTGTGGGATCTAGAAAAGTCGCCGCACATTGCGGTGGTGCTGATGATCGAGCCGGATCATTTGAACGTTCACGCGGACTTCGCCGACTACCTCAATGCTAAGAAAAACATTCGCCGCCACCAGCAGTTGGCTGATGTCTGTTTATATCATCCGACGAATAAATATTCGCGGGAAGTGGCTGCTGCGCCGCTTGATAGGCTGCTAGATACGGGCGACAATCATGGCGATACGCTGGATTTTGCGCAGCGCTACGCTATTCCTGACGATGACCAAGTTTATGTTCAGGATGGCTACTTTTGCGTGCAAAATCGGCAGATTTGCAGCACCGATCATTTACGGTTGCCGGGCGCGCACAACCTAGAGAATGCCTGTGCGGCGATGAGCGCGGTGACGGAACTGCCGATCAATGTGACTGATGAGCAATTTGCCGCTGGACTGGAGAGTTTTACAGGATTGCCGCACCGTTTGAAATTCGTCGCCGAGAAAAGCGGCGTGAAATATTACGATGATAGTATTTCGACCACGCCTGGCAGTGCTATTGCCGCGTTAAAAGCCTTCACGGAGCCAAAAATTTTGATTTTGGGCGGCTCTGACAAGGGTGCGGACTACGCGGAATTAGCGCAGGAAATCGCCAGGCAGCAAATGCGGGCAGTGATCGTCAACGGCGCTAATGCCAGTGAAATTATCGAAATTTTGCATAAAAATAAGGTTTCTTGCCGGGTTGTCCAGCTGGAAATGGCGTCGATGCCGACAGTCGTCGAAGCGGCAGCCAATCAAGCACAATCTGGCGACGTAGTGATTCTCAGTCCAGCCGCAGCTAGCTTCGATATGTTTAAGAGCTATAATGATCGCGGCGAGCAGTTCGTGGCAGCAGTGGAAAAGTTAGCTGATTAGGCGACTCGCGGTCTTGGTAGTTAGTTGTGATATTTAGCGTGATCAAAAACGGTGGAGTTGCTGCTTATTATGATTAATCCTGTTATAATGTAGCAGAACAGGCGCGAGCCTTGGAGATAGTATCTAATCGGAGGGTTTATGGATCAACAGCCGTACCAGCAATACCAACAGTATCAGCAGCCGCCGCAATCGCAGGCGCAAACCAAAGGCCAGCTTGCCGTAGCGCGGGCTCGCAATGCGCAAGATAATGTCGTTCTGACAATAACTATCATTATCTTTTGTTTCTTTGCGACTAGCTATTTTATCTATACAACATTCCAGGAAATGTCAACAGATAATGCTGGGCACCACGTTGAGTTATCGTTCAGCGATGGCGTGATTGCTGTATTGCTGGCGATAGTTTTTATGATTATGGGATTGGGCATGCTGCTAGGTATTGGTATGTTCATGGTGCGGATGATGCGCCAGCAAATGCTGGGTAATGCCTTGCAAGTTGAATATAGCGCTTACGCGTGGTTACGCGATTGGGCTAACCAGGTATCGGCTGATTTAGAGATGCCGCAAGTCGAGATTTTCATCACGCAGAATCCAGTGATGAATGCTTATGCTTTTGGTTTTGCTAGGCCATATTCTATCGTGCTACATTCTGGATCAATTCGTTATTTGACCGAAGATGAATTAAAGGTGGTTGTTGTACATGAAATGGCGCATATCAAATACCGCCATGCCAACGCTAACGTGTATTTGATGCCGTTTTTGTCGATTCCGATTATCAGCGTATTGGGTAGTTGGATTTCTGGATTCTGGCACCGCCGTGCCGAGCTAACCGCCGATCGCCTAGCTTTGATGTATCTAGGCGATAGCGAATTAGTCAAGAAATCGCTGATCAAGGTGCATGTCGGACCTGATGCGGCAGACAGCATGAACGAGGTAGCGCGCCAGTGGATGCAGTACACGGCTGAACGCCCGATGAATCATTTTGCGCAGACTTTTAGCGATCATCCGTTTTTGGTACGCCGGTTGAGTCAAATTGACTATTGGAAGGGTGTGGTTGAGCCGCAAAATCAGCCGCAGAGTGTTGCGCCAGCTGCTGCTCAGTCTAATGTTTCTGAACCTGTTGAATCCGAACCTGCTACCGAGCCGACAACCGTAGAGTCAACCTCTACCAAGAAATCAACTCGCCGCAAATCAGATGACATCAGCCAAAATCAAAACGAGACTGCTGCCTAGGTTCTATGCAGCCGTTACGAAAACAAGCTGAAGATCTCCGCGCTCGCGTGGCTAGCGCTTGCCAAGCTTTGCATATTGACGCTCGCGCTGAAGAGCTGGCAGTACTTGATGAACAGCTGGCCGATTCGAATGTCTGGGCGAATGTCGAGCGGGCGCAGATGCTGACGCGGCAGGCGGCGAGCTTGCGTTCGCAAATTGAGCCATGGCAGATTTTACGTTCGCAAATCTCGGACATTGTTGAACTAATGGATTTAGGCGACGACTCGATGCTGGTAGAGTTTACCGAGCAGTTAGCAGCTCTCGAGGCAGAATACCAGGAGCGCCGCAAAGATTTGCTATTCTCAGGCGAATACGATAATCGAGCGGCGATTCTCAAGTTGAGCGCTGGCGCTGGCGGTACGGATGCGCAGGATTGGGCAGAGACGCTAGAGCGAATGTATCTGCGCTGGGCTGAAAAGCATGATATGCAAACCGAGCTAGTCGAGCGCTCGACAGGCGAAGAGGCCGGTATCAAGAATGCGACATACATTATCCGCGGTGCTTTCGCTTACGGCAAATTACGCAGCGAGCATGGGGTGCACCGGCTGGTGCGGCTCAGTCCATTTAACGCTGATAATTAGCGGCAGACTAGCTTTGCACTGGTCGAAATCATGCCGGAAATGGATGCGCCAGGCGAGGTCGAGATCGACGACAAAGATTTGCGGATTGACATTTATCGCAGCGGCGGCAACGGCGGACAAGGGGTCAATACGACTGATTCTGCAGTGCGCATCACTCATTTGCCGACAGGCACGGTAGTGGCGATTCAAAACGAACGCAGCCAGCTTCAGAACAAAGAAACCGCGCTAAAAATCCTCAAAAGCCGCTTAGCGCAAATGCAGTTAGAACAGCGCGCCGAGACGCTAGCTGATCTGCGGGCTGGCGAGTCGGCTAGTTGGGGCGCGCAGATTCGCAACTACGTACTCCATCCGTACACGCTAGTCAAGGATACGCGTACTAAGTTCGAGACGCATAACGCCCGCGGCGTGCTAGATGGCGATATTGACGGTTTTATCGAAGCATATCTCGAGCAGCAAGCGGCGACCGAGTAGCTGGCTATCGCTATAAACTAGCTTATGCTACAATAGGTAGTGATGATTCTGTTAGATAGAGTGACCAAGGTGTATGGTAAGGGCAGCAAGCCAGCGCTTGACCGTGTTAATCTGCATGTTGAGCCGAACGAGTTTGTAATCATCGTTGGGACGAGCGGAGCTGGCAAATCGACCTTGCTCAAATTATTGACGCGCGAAGAAAAGCCGACCAGCGGCAAGATTGTCGTTGGCGGTATTGATTACGACCAGCTCAAGGACAAGCATATCCCGCTGCTGCGCCGCAAAATTGGCGTAGTTTTTCAGGATTTTAAGTTACTACCGAACCGGACGGTATTCGAAAATGTGGCCTTTGCGCTAGAAATTGCCGGCATGACTAACCGCGAAATTAAAAATACTGTACCAAAAGTGATTGACCTGGTGGGTCTAAAGGGCAAGGAAAAGCAGTTCCCGCACCAATTGTCGGGCGGCGAGCGCCAGCGCGTAGCGATTGCCCGGGCGGTAGTGCGTCAACCAAAGATCCTAATCGCCGACGAGCCGACGGGCAATCTCGATCCGAAGCATAGTTGGGATATTGTCCGCCTACTCGAGAAGATTAACCGATACGGCACGACAGTTATACTTACAACACATAATGTGGAGATTGTCAATAGGTTAAAGCGCCGCGTTATCACTGTTGATCATGGTAAGATTACTAGCGACCAAGCGCAGGGGAGTTATCGGCAATGAGACGAGACAAAGTCAAGACAGCGGCTGCCAAAAAGAAAAGCCGCCGCGAGGACAAAAAAAATACCGGTGCGCGCGCCTTGACCAGACAAAGGCGCAGCCGCCAGCGCAAATGGCTGACTTTCGTGCGAATGTGCCGCTACGGTGTCAATAATTTCACTCGTAATGCTTGGCTAACCATTGCGGCTACCGCAGTGATGACGATTACGTTGCTGATTATCTTTACTACGGTGGTGGCGCGCAATATTTTGGCAGACTCGGTAACGGAGCTGAGTAAAAAAGTCGATATGTCAATTTATCTCAAAACGGGTACTACCGAAGAGCAGGCTAAACCGATTATTGCCGATTTGCGCAAACTGCATAATGTCGAGCGCGTTGAATTCGTTTCCTCGGAAAAAGCGCGCCAACAAAGCGCCGAAGACAACAAAGCCGACCAAGATATACTAGATGCCCTTAATCAAGCTGCCAATAAAATGCCAGCAGTAATTCGCGTTAATCTAGAGAATATCAATGACACCGACAGTCTTAGCGATTTTGTCAAAACCAATAAGCCGCTCAAAAAAATTATCGATGATAAGCGCGAACCGTCGTTTGCTGGCGACCGGCGCGATGCTATCGAAAATATCGGCCGCTGGACAGATTTTGCGCAGCGGGCCGGTTTGGCAGCGAGCGTTCTCTTTGTCGTAATATCTTCGTTGATTGTTTTCAATACCATTAGAATGGCAATATTCAACCGTAAAAGCGAGATCGAGATGATGAAGCTCATCGGTGCTGATAAAAGCTTTATCCGCGGCCCGTTTTTGGTAGAAGCGATGGTATATGGTTGTATTGCTGCCGTTGTAGCGACCGCTATAGGGGTAGGGGTTTTCGCGACGATTTCTGGCAAATTACAGGCTTATGGAATTGCTGCTGTAGCTACATCGCACTTTTTGATAAATAATTTGCTGCTGGTCCTGCTAAGTATGATGTTGTTAGGCTCGTTGATTGGGATTATTTCCTCGACACTGGCCACTCGGCGTTATCTCAAATTGTAGAGTAATTTACGAAAGGGGGTGCTTATTCGACGTAGCTTTATTGACAAAGTGGTAATGCTTTGTTACGCTAGAGGTATGAAACGTAGGTCCACCACACCAGTTTCGTCAAGGCGGCACGTTGCGAAGTCGTCAATCGTCGCAGCAGCTGTTTTGATGAGCGCAAGTATACCGGTTGCCTTCGCGCAAAACGTGTTGGCCGACCAGTACGACGAACAGGTCAAAAAACTTCAATCAGAAGCTGATTCATATCAGCAGCAGGCGGCGACGCTTGGCGCGCTGGCGTCAACGCTGCAAGCGCAGCTTAATGTATTAACCAAGCAAAAAAATGAAATCCAAGCGCAAATTAATACTAGCCAAGCTAAGCGCGATAAGCTTGAGAAAGATATCGCTGCTACCGAAAAGAAAATCGAGATTAACAAAGAAGCTCTTGGCGAAATTGTTGCCGATATGTACGTTGATAGCTCAATCTCGCCGCTCGAGATGCTGGCTAGCAGCAAAAACATCGGCGATTACGTTGACAAGCAAGAATACCGTTCGTCAATGCAGGATAATCTGAGTACCAAGATCAAGCAGATTAAATCGCTCAAAGCGCAGCTCGAAAAGCAGAAAAAGCAAGTCGAGAACGTACTGCGCGACCAGAAGTCGCAAAAAGCCGCGCTAGCTGCCAAAGAGGCTGAACAGGCTAAATTAGTTTCGGACACGCGCGGCGAAGAATCAGCTTACAATAACCTGGTCGCCAAGCGTAACAGCGAAATCAGCAGTGTTCGTGCTCAGCAGGCTGCCGCTATGGCTGCAGCTGCCCGTGCTTCAGGCTCCACTAATATTGGTACGGGTTCGGCTAGCGGCGGCGGATATCCGTCGGTTTGGGCTAATGCCGAGCAAGATACGATAGTTGATAACTGGGGCCTCTACAACCGCGAATGCGTCAGCTACACCGCCTGGAAAGTAGCTAGTACTGGCCGTTACGTACCGCATTTTGGCGGGGCAGGTAACGCTAATCAGTGGCCGAGCACAACGTCTCGCTATGGTATTGCAAACGGCCCAACGCCAAAAGCTGGCTCGGTAGCTATTCAGTATGTTGGCGCTTACGGTCACGCTATGTATGTCGAAGCAGTTAATGGCGATGGTACGATTACCGTTAGTGACTACAACAATAATATCGACGGTTTAGGCTGGGGCCGCTATCACTACTACACACGTTCAAGTGCTGGGCTAACTTATATATATTTCTAGCAAGATCAAGATAATAAGGGTAAATTATAGCGTACTCAGCCAGAGTGCGCTATAATTATGATTATGGCAAACGAACAGGGAGTTGAAAATAAGGGGCGGAAGCCTCGGCAGCGGAAGGTTTCACAGGGTGTTTTCTTGGCGTCGTTGGTCTTGGCGATAATCGTATCGTTTGCGGCTGGTACGCGCAGCGAAGAAATCTATCAGATAGCAGCGCCGATTTTTGGCATCAAGGTGGCTAAGCAGCCGCTTGATACCGAGGTGATGAAAGAAGCTTATCGTCAACTAGCGGCGAATTATGACGGTGATTTGGATGCTAATAAGCTGTCTGACGGGGCGGCTCGCGGCATGGTTAAAGCGGTCGGCGACGACTACACGACATTTCTAGATAAGGAAGAAGCGGCAGAATTTAACAAAAGTCTAAACGGCGAAGTTTCTGGCATTGGTGCCGAAATCGGCGTGCGTAATTTGCAGCCGACAGTGCTCAGAGTCCTTGATGACTCTCCAGCCAAGAAAGCCGGCCTTAAAACGGGCGATATCTTTGTGGCTGTGAACGGTACGTCAGTAGCGGGCGAGACGGCTAGCGGCGTGGCTGATAAGGTTACTGGCGAAGCGGGCACGACTGTCAAGCTAACTATGCGCCGCGGCAGCGAATCGCTAAACTTTTCAATTACGCGGGCCCAAATTAGCGATCCTAGCGTCCGTTGGTCGGTTAGCGATGATATTGGTATCTTGACGATCTCGCGCTTTGACGATAATACTGGTTCGCTAGCTCGCAAAGCTGCTAAAGAGTTCATTGACAAAGGTGTTAAGGGTGTGATTGTTGATTTGCGTAACAACGGCGGCGGCTATTTGACAGCAGCGCAAGAAGTAGCGAGTCTATGGCTAGATAACGGCAAGACGGTCGTTACCGAAAAAAGCCGCGGCCAGGTGACCGAAACAGTCAAGGCATCAGGCAATCCGACGCTCAAAGGCAAGAAAACTATCGTTCTCGTTAATAGCAGTTCGGCCAGTGCTAGCGAGATTGTGGCGGGCGCGCTGAAAGATTATCAAGCGGCCACCTTGGTAGGTGAAAAAACCTTCGGCAAGGGAACAGTACAAAAGGTGATTAACCTATCCGACGATCGTATCCTCAAGGTGACAGTGGCCCGCTGGTATACACCGCAAGACAGAAACATCACCAAAGAAGGCATCCAGCCGAACCAGACGGTCAAGATGAGCTCGGATGATAATAACGCTGGCCGCGATCCGCAAATGGTGCGCGCTAAAGAATTAGCGTCATAGCCCTTGTGCTTATCGCCAGGCTGGTATACTATATAAACTATGGATACACGCAAACGTAAGATTTTGCTAGTAGAGGATGATACTGCGCTAGCATCAGTATATCGGTCGCGCCTTGAACTGGAGGGTTTTGACGTCTGTGAAGCAAATAATGGCGAGGACGCGCTGTCGTTGGCAGTTTCTGAGCATCCTGACTTGATTTTGCTGGACGTTATGATGCCGAAAATTAGCGGTTTTGACGTTTTGGATATTTTGCGTAATACGCCGGAGACTACTAACATCCGAGTGATCATGCTGACAGCGCTTAGCCAGCCCAAAGACAAAGAGCGCGCCGAGCAACTCGGTGTTGACGATTATTTAGTAAAATCGCAAGTAGTTATCGGCGATGTCGTCGAGCGGGTGCGCTACCACCTAGGTATGAGCAAGTAACTGCTTGTAGGATTGCTTAGTTTGGTTATTTGTGGTGTTGTATTTGACATTTTGCTTATGTTTTGATATAATAGCAGTATATGTCAGAAACACACACATCAAAAAGTACAGTACCAGGCGGCGAATCGCCTAAAGAATCTATAATAATTAGCTATCCAGTGCCAGATAGCGAGCTCCCAAGCGCTGAGGATCTAGGTACTTCTGAAGAAAAGGCTAGGTTGGAGCTATTGAGTAGAGTAAGCGTTGGATTGGGTAGATTAGCTACTGGTAGACAGTCTGGTGAATCTAGAGATAGCGATAGAGCAATTGATAGAGCTAGAAGAGCTTTTCTAAAGTCCCGATTACATCCAGATACTCCTGCCTACTTACTTATTAAAAATACAGAGGACGGTAGTGATGATGGCAACAATGGTGATGGTGGTAGTAGGCGTGCTACCTGGATGCGCGTTGATCAAGGTGATTTCAGTACAACGATAAATCCTGATAGCGAGGAAAATCATGGTTTGCCGCCGGCTGAAGATGCTCTTGATGCTTGGAAGGCACAATTCCCGCAGAGCGAGAATCAGCCGACAGAGCCGCCAGATAATTCAGAGGACGCGCGTAGAATGCTGCGTGATACACTAAGAGGGGCTGGCAAGTTAAATTCAAGAACAGAGCCAGAGTCGTCGACTAATGAAGCTGTACCGGCTACATCAAAACATGGAGTGGCAGAAACTGGCCAGTCAGATCCAGGACTACGGCCGCAAACGCGCGAAGAGGTGCTAGCTGCGCTTAGAAGCGAACATTCTTCGCCGGCTGCTGGAGAGGATAGTTTAGACGGCGATTCGTCTATTACTGGTGCTGAAAGCGAATCTCCCGCACCAGAAAATCAAGAAGAATCGGGAAGTTCAAATGAGCAAGATCCAAATGAATCGCCAGAAGTATCAGATAAGCAGTCTCCTAGTGGCTCCGAGGCACTAAAAAGGCTGGCAGAAGCGGACACTACGCAGCTTACTATACGAAATATGGCGGGCGCGGCAGAGGGTTTGGCTGGAGTGCTGAATACGGCAGATACTTTGCGAGCTCCTGTGCTATTTGGGCGCATACAAGAGTTTACGTCAGGCATCTTAGCCATGCTCAACAGGTTCAACGGCGCTGTCGAAGAAGTCGGAGGCGATTTGCCACAGGACGAAGCGGCTCGCCTGAGCGGTGCCATAGACCAGGTTAGACGCTCTTTGGTAGTAATGAATAATGTTGCTGAGCAAGGCTTTTCGAGACGTATCAGTGACGAAGAATATTCACAGTGTGCTTTACAGCTGAACAACAGTATCGCAGAACTGCAAGGACTCATGAGCGTATCAGTAGAGCGCCAAGAGAATAAAGAACACAACCAATAGTAATATCTCGCTAGAGCCAGGGTAGTGCGCTCAATACGGACTTAAGATAAGCTTATTCAACGCAAACTTGGGTTCGCGGGTGAGTATTGCCGGTGAACGATGGCTTCTTGATATGTTTGAAAACTACGGTGCCGCTCTTAGCTGCGTGAATAGTGTAGTTGCGGCTGATGTAAGTACCTGGGCCGGCAACTTTGGTGCTGCCAGTCTGGCGAACTAGCACCTCGCCCTGGTTGACTTTTTGCCCGCCGAAACGCTTGACGCCATTGCGCCTACCAGCACTTTTGTGGGTATTATCGCTCGAACCGCCAGCTTTAACGTGTGACATAAAACTCCTTTAATTTAATATAAGACAATCTATGCTATTGTACGCGAAGCTATCGGAAATGTCAAGCTTTACGAAAGTAATTATTATAGTAGGCACGAGCTTGGCGGGCGGGCTGCTTTTAATTTTCATCGAGAGGTTTAAGCAGTAAGATTTCTCGTGCCACTACCTGGTTCTGGCGGTAGTAGAGCAGCTGCTCGTCGCTGGCTAAGTTTAGATGCAGGCGTTGGTAGCCTAAATCTGTCAACTGATCGATAAGCGGTAAATGCGTGAACTTACCACTATGGTCGCGCCAGGCGGGCATGGCGACGACTAGCGTTGTATTCAGATTAATTTGCGAGCGGATATTTACTAAAAATTGGCTGATGATGTGATTGCAATTGCCGCGGACTGCGGTGAGCTTGGCAGGCTTTGGCGGGGCTGAGAAGGGCTGTCCGAGGTAGGCCTCGCAGACGATGCGGGTGATTTCAGATTTTTGAACGGCGTTGAGCTTGACAGTGGTAGCGTCAGCTTGGAAGACCTGCCAATGGGGGTTGATTTGGTATTTATTATCGAGCCACTGCATGTTTTCTGTGGCATAATCAACCATTTTTTGGCTTAGGTCGCTGCCGTAGACGTCTATTCCCTTGAGCCGCGCTTCTTGGAGAACGGTGCCAGTGCCGCAAAAAGGGTCCCAGAGGCGGCCAGGTTTCGTCTCGCCAGATAGATTTATCATCATCCGCGCTAATTTCGGCGGCAGCATACCGACGAAAGCATCGGTGCGTGGGCGAGCTTGGTCGCGGGCAGCCAGCGCGGTGATGTTCTGGGCGCCGACACTTTCAGCGACAATGAGGCGGTTATTTGGTGCTCGGACGACTAGCAGCTCAACTTTCGTCGGCGATAGCCCAAGCTTGTTGTGATGGCTAGTAGCGGTGTTAAGGGCGATTTCTGGGTTCGGGATAAGGCGCACGCTAGTACCGCTGTCGCGTAATTTTTTCTTGATGAGCAAGCCAGTTTTTTGGACATCGCGCGGCGAGATTTTGAAGCCGTAAGCGCTAATACCAAGAGTTATTTTATGCTCGCTGGCGCGCCATTTGGCGGCGTAGTGCTGAACGATTTGGCGGCTGGCAGTTAGCCAATTGCCGCGGTCGAGTTCGAGAACGACCCGGCCGGCTTTTTGGCTGCCGCCGAGGGCCTCGAAGTCAAAATCAGGTGAATCTACAAGCGCTGCTTGCTGCGAAAACCACCGGACATTGTCAGCACCGTAGAGCTGTTCTAACTCGGCTATTCCAAGTGCTGGCTGGCGGCCAAGTATTGTGATATGCATAAATATAGTATACTAGATTGTATGAAAAGGAGACTGTCTTTTCGATTGTGGTTGAGTATTGCCACGCTGCTGTTGATTGCTTTGATACTTTTTCTAGCTAGAAGCGAACTGGTATATGCTTGGGGTTTGCTAGGTAAAATTGACCTTGGCAAGCTTGTGTGGATGTTGCCAATTATTGCGGCCGGATATTTGGCGACTGGCGAGATGATTTTTTCGTATTTGCGTCAGAAAGGTTTCGTGAAGAATATTAATCCGGCAACTCTGGCACGCATATCGCTAGAGTTAAGTTTTGTTAATCATGCTTTTCCTAGCGGCGGTGTTAGTGGTATTTCGTATGCTAACTGGCGCTTAGGCAAGTACGGTGTGCCAATCGGACGGGCGACGATGGCGCAATTTGTGCGTTATGTGGTGGGGTTTATGGCGATTGTGGTCTTTTTGGTAGTTTCTGTTTTGATGGTGACGATTGACGGCCGTGTTAACCGCTGGATAATTTTGATGAGCTCAACGCTGGTATTTTTGCTGGTGATGGCGACGCTGCTGGGCGCCTACTTTTTGAATAGCGTCCACCGGATGAAAAAATTAGCCAAGAGGATTACGATGATAGCTAACGGCACAGCCTCATTTTTTGCGCGGCGGCCGCAGGTGGTGTTGAAGCGGGAGTCGATAGAGAAATTTTTTTATGATATGCACGACGATTTTAACGAGCTAAAGCGCGATAAGCGCGTGCTGCTGAAGCCGTTTTTGTGGGCAATGCTATTTACTGCTACCGAAATTGCGCCGATCTGGATTACTTTTCAGGCGCTGGGAATGAGTGTCAACCCGGCGTCGATTTTGATTGCTTATGGCATAGCAACGATTGCCGGATTTATCGTGGTGACGCCGGGCGGAACGGGCGCCTACGAGGCAATCATGGTTAGCGTTTTGGCTTTATCAGGTATAGGCAGTGGCCAGTCGATTGCAGCGATTGTGCTTTACCGGGTAATTGTGCTGCTGACGGCGCTGCTGCTAGGCTATGTATTTTACCAGCTAACAATAGTGAAATATGGACGAAAATCTGATTCCAAGGTTCGGCGTTAGCGGTTTTGTCGAGCTGATTAATCAAGTGCTGGAGTTTTCGTGCAGCGCTGTTGAGATTGAAGGCGAGGTCGCCAGCTTCAAAGTAAACCAGGGCAAATGGGTGTTTTTTGACTTGAAAGACGAGGAAGCGAGCGTCGGTTGCTTTATGCCAGTTTATCAACTGCGAACGCAGATTGAAGACGGCATGAAGCTAGTGGTGCGGGCGCAGCCCAAAGTGACGAAGTGGGGCAAATTTAGCGTGACCGTGCAAAATTATCGTCCGCTAGGCGAGGGCAGCTTGCGCAAAAGTTTCCAGCTGCTGCACGCTAAGCTCGAGAAGGAAGGAATATTTGCTACGGAGCGCAAGCGTTCTTTGCCACAAATTCCAGCGCGTATCGGCGTGATAAGCAGCACTCAGGCGGCAGGCTATGCGGACTTTATCAAAATCGTAAACGAGCGCTGGGGTGGCTTGCAGATTGACGTAGCGCATGTTCAAGTGCAGGGCGAGGCGGCGGCTGATCAAATTGTTGCGGCAATTAATCGTTTTAACGAGAGTCAAACGCCGCCCGAGGTGCTGGTGATCATTCGCGGCGGCGGTAGTGCTGACGATTTGAATACGTTTAATGATGAATTGTTGGTTAGAGCGATTGCTGCCAGCCGTGTGCCGACATTAGTTGGTATTGGCCATGAAGTCGATATGACGCTGGCGGATTTGGCTGCCGATGTGCGGGCTTCTACGCCGAGTAACGCGGCGCAAATCATTGTGCCAGACCGACGAGAACTGCTGCGAGAAATAAAAGCGCTGGTTGACGGCATGGCCTACCGGACGGAGTCAGCGATTGGCGATTTAAGTAGTGAAATTGACAGCTTGCGGCAGCGCGCATTGCTATATCTAGATAGCAGAACTGACGTCTTAACAAGTGAAATTAAGCAATTCCAGCGGATTTTGGCGGCGTACAGTCCGCAGTTGGCGCTGGCGCGCGGTTACGCGATTGTGCGCGGTTCGACCGAAATTGGCGAAATTATTAGTATCGAGGAAGAAAAAATAATTATCAAAGCGGAGGTTAAAAATGTCAAGCAAAAATGAGAAAACTATCAACCAAAAAATTGAAGAGCTGCGCCAGATGGTGGCGTGGTTTGAAAGCGATGACTTCGATATTGAACAGGCGATAGAGCGCTACCAAGCAGCCGAGAAACTAGCTAGCGATATCGAAAAAGATTTGAACGGCTTGCGCAATAAAATTACCGTCCTCAAGGAAAAATTCGCGTGATTTTCGCCGCCATTGCGGCCGTGGTACTGCTGTTTGGCTTTGTGGCTTTCACGGGCGCGCCGTATGTACCGTCGCGGCGCCGCGACTTGCAAAAGGCTTTTGACGAGCTATATCAGCTCAAAAAAACCGACGTGTTGGTGGATATTGGCTCGGGCGACGGCGTGGTGTTGCGCGAAGCGAGCCGCCGCGGCGCGCGGGCGATTGGTTACGAACTACAACCGCTGCTAGTACTAATTTCGCGCTGGTTATCGCGGCATGACGAGAAAGTGTCGGTGCGGTTAGCTAATTTTTGGCATACGCCGCTGCCAGCCGAGACGACGGTCGTTTATCTTTTTGGCGACGGTCGTGATATTGCCAAGATGGTCCAATATTTACAGCATGAAACTAACCGCCTTGGACGTGATATTTGGTTGTTGAGCTACGGTTTCGAGGCGGCTGAGCTTACTTTGTATAAGACCGTGGGTGCGCATAATCTCTATTTACTGCAGCCGCAAAGTTAAACCTTTGCATATTTAGCCTCGACAAAGTATAATCGTAAGCATGAAGAGTAGGCATCATACAGAAAAAGGCGCTATCACTGGCAGTATTGTCGCTATTGCGGTATTGGTAGTGTTGGTGCTGGGGTTTGGCGGTTTTAGCATTTGGTCATATATGCAATATCTCGACCAAAAAGAAAACGTCGACGAGAAAATCGAGACAGCTAAAGCTCAAGCTGTCAAAGAGAATAGCGAGAAGCTAGAGAGCGACTTCGAAAAGCGCGAGAAAGAGCCGAATCGACAGTCTAACGGGCCGTCGGATTACGGTGCCTTGACGTTTGAGTATCCCAAGACTTGGAGTGCTTATCAGGCAACCGATATCAGCAAAGGCGGCGGCGTGACTTATGAAGCCTATTTGAACCCAGTGACAATCCCGCCAATTACCAGAGAGTCGAAGATTGCCCTGAGGATAACGATTGAGCAAAAGACTTATGACAAATCTGTGTCTACTTACGATCCGTTAATTAAAAGAGGCGACCTGAAGTCGAGCGTTTACAACGATGGTAAGCATACAGGCACCAAGCTGGTCGGTAATTTCGATAAGGACACTTACGGTACGGCAGTACTGTTGAAGATGCGCGATCGTACACTGACGATGCGTACTGACGGCGACGTTTTCACCGCTGACTACGAGAAGCTGCTGAAGACTCTCAAATTCAACGAATAAGTATTTTTGCTTGTGCTAGAACAGCCTGTTGCAGCATGCTAAACTAGATGTATGCAGGAGGGTAAGGCGCAGGCTGGTTTGTGGGCAGATTCACCGTCGTTTGTGGTAGCGGCGCATGAACTGAAAGCGCCGCTTGCTCTGATTCGCCAGTTGGCAATTGAGCTAGAAGCAGGGGAGTATACGGCGCTTGAGCGATTTGTCTTGGCGCAGCGAATTACACTGACGGCCGAAAGGGCGCTGCGCTTGACGACAGATTTAACTAAAGCTCGTCGCCTAGAAAACGCCTTATTTACGCTAGAGGCGATTGATGCGGTTGGCCTTTGTAACGAAGTGATGAGCGAGCTTCAACCGCTGTATCGCGCTCATAATAAATCTCTAAAAACCCAGGTAAAATCTCGTCAGCGACTAATGGTGGCAAATCGTGATCTATTGCGGCGAATCGTTGCTAACTTTGCTGATAACGCACTACACTATAGCGCTGATGATTCGTCGGTAGCGATCTCGGTGCGGGCTACCGACAACAATCAGCGGGTACGGATCGGGGTACGCGATTTTGGGCCGGCAATTCCAGCGCGAGCTTGGCGGGCGTTGCGCCAGGGTTTGCGCGAACCATTGCCGCTGCATAACCGTCCAGGCAGTAGCGGGCTAGGTATGTTTATTGCTAATGAGTTTGCTTTAGCGATTGGCGCGCGAATTGGCGTTACTCGTCACCGCGATGGCGCAACTTTTTATGTTGATGTACCAGCGTCGACACAGTTGAGGCTATTATGACGCGCGTGCTAGTAATTGATGATGACGAGTGGCTAGCGAAGCTGTTTACGCGGCGTCTCGAGCACAACGGTATGGTAGTACAGAGTGCTCCAAATGCCATAGAAGCGCTTGATTTGATAGATAGTTTTCGACCCGCGGTGATTATTCTTGATTTATTCATGCCGGGCCCAAATGGTTTAGTGCTGCTGCACGAGTTGCAATCGTATGACGACCTAGGCCGCATTCCTGTTGTCGTGTGTACAACAAGTGCAAATGACATCACTCTCGAGCAGTTGCGGCCGTACGGCGTGCGATTATTATTAGATAAAGTATCAATGCATCCAGATGATATTGCCAAAGCGGTGCGAGAGGTGGCAGCATGACTGCTATTGAACGTACTAAAGCGATAGTGCTGCGCCGGACGAATTACGGCGAAGCAGATCGCATTTTGACATTACTAACACCGCTAGGGCAACGCAGTGCTATAGCGCGCGGCGTACGGCGCGAGAAAAGCCGCTTGGCGGGCGGCATCGAGCTGTTTGCGGTTAGCGATGTAGTGTTGCGCCGCGGTAAAGGTAGCCTGTACACGATTACGCAGGCGCGGCTTGATCATTTTTACCGCCAGATTTTGCAAGATTATGATCGCTTGCAATTTGGTTATGAATGTATCAAACTGGTTGAACGCGCCAGTCGCGACGTCGATATTCCAGAATGGTTTGAAGTGCTGAGCGAGACGCTGGCAGGCTTGAGCGATGTAGTTTCTTTGCAGTTGGTGCAAGTATGGTTTTACTTGCGCTACGCCGAGCTAACAGGCTATGAGCTGAGCTTAGTGAACGATGTTGCTGGCCAGCCGCTTGATCGCCAAAAGCGCTACATGTACGATTCGATTGAACGAGGCTTGCGACTGAGCGAACAAGGAGAGCTTACCGCTGATCATATTAAGTTTTTGCGCTTAGCAGCGAATAAATCGTTGCGTCTGGTGGCGCAAATTGGCGGGGTTGAGCAGATACTGCCAGGCTGCTGGTTATTGGCTCGCCAACATGCGGGCGTTTAGCTGTTGAATTGTCCGTATTGCAGTGAAGTCATCAAAAACCAAAGCGTGTTATACTAAAACATAAAGAGTTAAGTGCTCGCGCTCACCAACGCAGAGAGGAGAAAGGAGACTTCTTGTGAGTCAAGCGAAAATGGAAGATATTATTAGCCTATGCAAGCGCCGCGGCTTTATTTCTCAGGGGTCGGATGTCTATGGCGGTCTTTCTGGCACGTGGGATTACGGTCCGCTGGGTGTGCAGCTGAAGCGTAATATCATGAATTTGTGGTGGCGCAGATTTGTTGATGAGCGCGATGATATATACGGCGTCGATGCAGCGATTTTGATGAATCAGAAGGTCTGGCAGGCGAGCGGGCATGTGGATACCTTTGTTGATCCGCTGTGCGAAGATACGGTTAATCACCGACGCTACCGCACCGATCATATCCTCAAAGACAATGGCGCTGACGCCGATGGTATGACCATGGAGCAGATGGATGCGGCGATTGCCGAGAAAGGCATCAAAAGCCCCGATGGTAATCCGCTGAGCAAATCCCGTACCTTCAACATGATGTTCAAAACACATGTCGGCGCGACTGAGAGTGAGGATAGCATTTCTTACCTCCGCCCAGAAACTGCCCAAGGCATTTTCACCAATTTCAAAAACGTCGTCGATAGTTTCTACCCGAATTTGCCATTTGGTATCGCTCAGCAGGGCAAGGCGTTTCGTAATGAGATTGCGCCGCGCGACTTCGTCTTCCGCTCTCGGGAGTTTGAGCAGATGGAGATTGAATATTTTGTCGACCCTGAGCATTGGCAGGAGGCATTTGATGAGCTGCTGGCGGCGACGCATGCGTTTTTGGCAGAACTGGGTCTTAAACAAGAGTACATCCACGAGCTGGACGTACCAGCGGAGGATCGGGCGCACTATAGCAAAAAGACGATCGACATCGAATACGATTATCCAATTGGTTGTGAGGAGTTGATGGGTATCGCCTACCGCACTGATTTTGACCTGATGAACATTCAGCGGGTCAGTGGCAAGAGTATGGAATACACCGTCAAGGGGACGAACACAAAATTTGTGCCGCACGTCATTGAGCCGAGTTTTGGTGTGGAGAGGGCGCTGATGGCGGTACTGTCGGGCGCGTACCGTGAGGATGAGCAAAACGGTGAAAAGCGGGTGTATTTGGCGTTGCCAGAACATTTGGCGCCGGTCAGATTTGCCGTCTCACCACTGC
The DNA here is from genome assembly GCA_013333845.2 of Candidatus Saccharimonadota bacterium. Classification (GTDB taxonomy): domain Bacteria; phylum Patescibacteriota; class Saccharimonadia; order Saccharimonadales; family Saccharimonadaceae; genus Saccharimonas. Next base: position 3,127 of record JABCNZ020000031.1, on the reverse strand, counting down.
TGAAAAATAAGCCAGAATTGGTGGAAAAAGCCCGTGAAGTCTACGCCCAGCTCGCCAAAGCTAACCCCGGTCGGGTGATGTGGGATGACAACGGCAACATCGGCAAACGCTACCGCCGCCAGGACGAAATCGGCACCCCGCACTGCGTGGTCATCGACTTCCAGACGCTGGAGGACGGCACCGTCACCGTGCGCGAGCGGGATACGACGGGGCAGAGGCGGGTGAAGGTTGAGGAGCTGTAGATACTAGACATGAAAAAGTAAATTGGTTTTGAGGAGTGAAAATATTGATAGAAAGTAGACCTGAGTTTGATAAAATTACATCGTTTGATGAGTTTAATAAATACTATTGGTATCGTGAAGAAATTTCACAGATATGCAAGTCATTAGGATTAGAATATAAAGGTACAAAACAGGAACTCAATTATATTATTGAGCAATACTTTAAGGGTAATTTGATTAAAAAGTCATCAATAAAAAATGAAAAGAAGCAAGTTGAAAATATTACGTTAGATACGCTATTGCTTGAATGTGGTTTTTCTTTTAACGCAAAATTCAGAGAATATTTTTCTGCTTTAACGGGTATCTCACCATTTAAATTTACTGCTGATATGGCTACTGCTTGGAGAAAAGTAAAGAGAGAAAATGATTTGAGTTTTACCATTCAAGATATGCTAAAAGTTTATTATGGAGAGTCAGATTATGCCAAGTATGATAATTCGGTTTGTCAATGGAATCAATTTTTAAAGGATTTCTGTGCAGATGAAAATAGCCGCAACTATTCGAATAAATTAAAAGTGGCTTCTATTCTTTGGAAAGAAGTTAGAAATTCAAAAAAGGAAAAAATCTATTCAAAGAATCTTTTGAATGAATATGCCGGTAAAATAAAAGAGTATTGCAATTAGATAATTCCCAACTTGTTAACACCCAATAAGCAGTTAATCATGGGTATTGGAAAGACAGAATATACGGTAGGTGAGATGGTATCAGCCATTTGGCTTTCAGGTGTAGTATAATTACTTTCATGTCAAAAACCACCAACGGACATATCATCACGCAGAATTTAGATGGCACGGACCATCTGGATTGTTTGTATCGCATCTCGCTCAAAGCCTTGATTTACAACGACGCTGGGCAGATTTTGCTCGTCAAGGAGATTGATCGGACGTATTGGGATTTGCCGGGCGGAGGTATGGATTGATTTATATGCGCATCTCTGCTAGTATAATACATACAGCACCTCGACTTGGGTTCGTCCCCGTCGAGGTTTTGGTATAATAAGGTGTATGAAGAGGGTATATGTTGATGGTCAAAATTTTTTGTATAAAGCTGCCGAGGTTTTGATTGAGCATGGCAAAATATCCTCAAAGGACGAACTAACGAAGATAGATATTAGGTCGCTTGTCGAAAATATCGTTGGTGTCGGTGTGAAAATTGTATTTTACGGTGCTAAGGTGCAGGTTCGTAGGGATCTTGATGATTCAATTCTAGAGAAAACAACGCGTTTTTCGGATGTGGCGCGACGATTAAGAAACACCTTGAAAAATCAAGAAATTGCCTTTAATGAAGTCGGTAAATTAAAAGTGCGCGACAGTGATGTGTGTCATAATTGTCAGCATAGAGATTTGCGTATGCAAGAAAAGGGTGTTGATGTTGGTATTGCGGTGGATATTGTTGTTGATTCATTAAGCGGACGGGTTGATGAGGTTATACTGGTAAGCTCAGACACTGATTTGCTGCCAGCTATCCAGGTTGCGAAAGCTCGGGGTGTAAAAGTTACGTATATTGGCTTTAGCGATAAAATGACAAGAGCTATTATAGCAAGAGCTGATGCTAGCGAAGTAATTCGCAACCAAGAAATTATTGATGCGTTTGATGTATATAATAATATGCAATAAATAGCGCATATATCGTTGGCAGATTTGTTTTTGCGGCGTAGAATAATAGCTATATGACAAAAATACTCGCAATAATCTCCACCCACGGCACCGAATTTCGTGGCTTATGAAGTACCAAATTCGTATTTGAACGATGATCTGTATGAGCAAATATACACCGATATAGAACGATATCTGGATGGGAAGATTGTTGACCAAGAGCGAACTTTTTATAAAATGACGGGGAAGATTTTACCCGAGGAAGAAAAGAGCATAACTAGTCTTGAAAACTTTGTTTATAACGATGAGCTGCAGGCCGTTCTGGCGTTCCTTGGTGAGGAAGCATATAAGCAAGACGGTACTTACGCTGGGTTTAGGCTAAAAGTGTTATAATTGTCCCTATGACAAAACTTACCAACGGGCATCTCGTAACGCAAGATTCAGTCGGAGTGACTCGCCACGATTACCTCTACCGAATTTCGCTCAAAGCTCTCATCTATAACGACGCTGGGCAGATTTTGGTCGTCAAGGAAATTAATCGGACTTATTGGGATTTGCCGGGCGGAGGCATGGATTATGATGAGGATTTTGAATCATCGCTGAAACGCGAGTTGTACGAAGAAGTTGGCTATAAAGGCGATTTGCGCTACCAGCTGTTTGACGCGTCGGAACAGATGTATATCGAGCGGCTTGATGCAAATCAAATCTGTTTTTATTGCCGTGTCTGGCCGGAGAATTTTGACTTTATACCAGGTGAAGAGGGTGACGAAATAATGTTTATTAACCCTGAGGAGTTATTGCTTCAGAAGAGCGAGGTTGACGCGCCAGCTCGAGCGTATAGAGCGCATATGAAATGGCATGAGTTGTATAGCGAAATCGTGCGGTAAATATTGGTTAGTTCAGCCGATATTGCAATAAAATTATAATTTTGTTATAATGTTTGTATGGTAATCACTACGATTCAAAAAGTTATCAAGATTGGTTCGAGCCGCGGTGTGACGCTGCCGGCGCGGGATTTGCGGGCGCTGGGGATTCGCGATGGCGACGAGGTGCGATTAACGGTTGAGCAGGTAAAGCCAATTGAGCAAGCAAATAAGCCGTCGCTTCGTCAGGATTATGATGATTTCAAAAAGCAGTACGGCGAAACGCTGAAAAACTTGGCAGACCGATGATTCGCTATCTGGAGATTGACGAAATTCTAGAGCTGCATTTTTGGATAATTGAGGATTTTGGCGGCTCGCATGGCGTACG
>JABCNZ020000030.1 GCA_013333845.2 Candidatus Saccharimonadota bacterium | reverse complement strand
CATCTCTGGCAGCATGATATCAAGCAAAATTAAATCGTAATGCTGATTGGTAGCCATAACCAAGCCATCGTGGCCGTCCACCGCCCACTCGACGTTGTAGCCAGCCATTTTGAGGCTGCGAACGTACATCTCGCCGATGAAACGGTCGTCTTCGATGACTAAAATTGTGGAAATTGCCATAATACTCTCCTGATTATCCTGTGTATTTAGTATGATTTTTAATCCAGCTGTTACCTGCCGAGATGATTTCGGTGTTGGAATTGTCGGCGCCATGCAGTTTGTCAGAAACGGCGGCGTAGATTGGTAGAGTGAAGGTAAAAGTTGCTCCCTGCCCTTCAATGCTTGATACGCCGATGGTACCGCCATGGCTTTCAATGATGGCTTTGCTGAGATATAAGCCGATGCCAGTGCCAGCGACCGTCTCGCGGCTGCGGTGGCTGCGGTAGAATTTGTGGAAGAGATTGTTGATGACGCTGGCTGGAATGCCGATGCCATTGTCGGCGACCGAAACTTCAACATGTTTATCCTTGACTTTAGCAGTGACGCGCACAGCGCCGCCCTCGTCGGAGTATTTGATAGCATTGTCGATAAGGTTGGATAGCACTTCGGAAATACTAGAGCGGTCGGCGGCGACGGTCGGCAAATCGCTCGGAATGTCAATGGACAGTGAACGATGCTGCGAGCGGGCGCGCAACTCCATATCGTCGCGGATAGTCTCGTATATTGTCGCCAACGAATCTTCGTGCAGTTGGAGTTTGAGGTGGCGGCGGTCGTAACGACTGGTGTTGAGGATATTGTTGATGTAGCCAGACAAGCGATTGCCGCTAACGATTAATCTCTGGAAAAGCTCTTTTTGATCGGGCTCGAGTTTACTATCGAGTTCGAGCGCTAGCACATCAAGGTAACCGCGGATAACAGTGATTGGCCCGCGCAGCTCGTGGGCGGCGAACGAGATGAAGTCAAGGTCGTCGTCCTCTGGCTGGTAGATTTCAGTCTCGTCGTAAGCAGTAATGATAGCATCCGCGGCGTTGCCTTGCTCAAAATCAACAGTGATATTGAAAATACGGCGGTCTTCCTGACCGATGACCTTGTTGGGAACTCGCAGCCAAATTTTGCGGGCGCGAACATTGTCGGTACGGTGTTGATTGAGCCATTCAATCAGGTCGGTGCCGTCGTCAAATAGCAAGTCAAAATGATAAGCGCCTTTGGCGTCGAGCGAGATTGGCGCGGCGCGGTTAGCGAAAATTACGCCGTTGTTCTTGTCGAGGATAATTATGCCGGTGCTTGTCAGATTGAGGGCGCTGGCTAGTTCGTCAGTTGCGCTAGCTTTGTCTGGACTGGTTTCGGTATGTTCTTTGTAGATAGATAGCAGCATATCGCTAAAACCGGTAGCCTTGTACTCTTTATTGCTAGGGTTTGGTAACTTTTGGTCAATTTTTTGTCCGGCAGCATTAACTAGCGCGGTCGAGAGGTCGCGCAGCGGAATCATCGCAAAAGACAACACTGCGAAATTTGTTGCAGTAGAAATGATTAGTAGCGAAATGACAATTGTTGCAATAAGAAAGACATCCAAACGAACCTGCAAGATGATCATTATTGCAATAACCGATAAAGCGACCAATAATTGAACGAGAACAGATATTATTGCAACCTTGTTGCGATGAATGCGCCAAAAGTCGCGCATTTCTGGTGTACGTTTGACTATTGGCTTGGCGTCGCTTACTGCCACGAAACACCTCCTCCGCCGCTGTTTGGTACGGCAGCGATCCAGGTTTGTCCGCGATTTAGTGCGACTGGTTTGCCAGCAGCGTCGATGAGCTCGAGCGGGCTAAATCGGTCATTCTTGCGCCAAGTACATTCAGCGGCCGTGCCGTTCTGAAACACTGTTGCAGTACCGGTACCATTAGTAACGATACTTTGCCGCCAGCCGTCTTCCATGACGGTAGTCTCGTTGACATGCAGCGCGATGACGACGCTCGGCGCTAGCCTACCCTCTTCACGGTCGTTACTGGCCTGCCCGCCGATACTGCGTAGATAGGTGTTGCTAGCCTTGTCATAATCATAGTGCGTATTATACCAACTGCTAGAGAAATTGATGTCGATACTGACGGCGTTTGGTTTGTCGCTGGCCTTGCCGTCAGCGCGAGCGAAGCTGGTGAATTGCGATGATTTATAACCTTTGCCAGCGTTGAGTGCGTCTAATTTCTCGAAGCTAGTATAGACATTATGCGGCGGCCGCCGATCGTTGGCGCGCCAGTACGAACTGCCGTTGAAGAACTGATCGATATCGCGATACTTACCGTTACGGATCTCTTGCAGTGAAGCATGGCTACCGCCGACGTGGGCGACGCTAGCCTGATATGGTGCTAGCCAATCGACATAGTACATACGCAGGCTGCGGACTGGGCCGATGAGCTGCGGCTTGTGCTGTTGAAATAGTGTCAGAAAGCGTGTGATGCCGCCTTCGGCGATGGCTTCGTAGACGATTTCGGCCTGCTTGAGTCCGGAATGCGGCCGGGCATCAGGCGAATTTTCGATCATGATGGCAGTGACTGGTTTGGATAGATCAGCCTTAGAGGCAACCTCAATGCCATTGAGGTGGGAATAGTATTTTTCGGCAGTTTTAGGCGCTTTTTTGGCAGGAGCATGATACGCAGTGTCGGCAACTGGCGCGCGGTATGTCAATACGAAGGCCACCGCCCCGCCGATAGCGATCAGGATTGCGCCGCAAATGCACATTGTTGCAATACGATGACGATTAATGAAATCGCGCAGTCGTTGCAGGCGCGACTGCTTGCTATCAACCGCGTAGTGTTGCGCCACGAGCGGGCTTGGTTGTCTGTTTCGTCTGCGTATTTTTTGCTTTTGCATCTCGGTAAAATTATAGCATAATTGGCATGAATTGGTTATGTTTTGCGCAGTTCGCTACAGATGCTAAAATTTAACAGACGATGGTATCTGGGGCGGCATGACTCCAAGCGAGCGTCGGGAACTAAAAGGTCAAATAACCTACCGTAGTATTTTTGGCTAAAAAATTTTAGCACTAAATCCTTAGAGATAGATGCTTAAACTTGGAAGATTCTGTATTATATCCCAGATTGAACAATTTTGCATTAAAATTAAGAAATGGAGTTTATATGAGAAAAGCTGGTGATGATTTTGGTCGTATACGAAGAGATTTCAGTAAGCTAGCAGCGACAGGGCGAGAGGTTTTGGATGACGCTAGTCTTGCAGAAAGGCTAGGAGATCTCGCACGCAGAGCTGATATATTGAGGCGTGAGCAAGAAGTAGCCGCTGCTGATCTAAAACGGCAGGAGTCTGGAGAGATATACGATGAATTCGGTAATGCAATAGTTGTCTTTCTAAAAGCTTATAAAGGTCATTCTGTGATTTGGCAGGTAATTGATAGCTATATGGAACGCAACCCAGAAGTGTTTGGTTTGCGCTATAGAGCGGGATTTAATCGGTGGATCGAGCAAGCAGAGAATGATCCGAAAGTTGTCTATTATTACGATCCTGACACGCGAGTTGAGTCTTGGGCGTGGCGGCCAGCTAGCGAAAATGGTGCAACTAGCGATGCGATAATGGGATCTGATCTGTCAAAAGTATCCTCGGTTGATTTAACAGAATCCACCGAGCCATCTACAAAACCAGAGCCGCCGAGTGAACCGAAAAAGCAGGAAAATATTACTCCGTTGCTGCACAGACAGACGCCTAATAATCACGAATTGAATAGCGGCGATTCAGACTGTAGTCCTATGGCGACAGATACGCCAGATTTGGTTCGGCTCTCTTACTCGGAAAAAGAAAAATTGATAAGCAGCTTACGCTCGCCTGTTGAAGAATCAGCAGATCCAATAGCGACGCAGCTGACCGATTGGGGATTGCAAATTATTGAATATGCAGATGGTGGAGCGGCATTTTCAATCGAGTCAGATCCTGAAGGATGTAGCGAGAAAGCTTTGTATCCAGTAATAATTGGTATTTTAGGACGGAGCAGAAAACCAATGACCATCGAGGATATGTGTCGGGCGTTTGCAGAAAAAGAGGGGCTAGAATACAGCTCATTTATCGCCGGAAACGATGAAAGGACAGCAGATGCGAAGCTTGTACAAGAAGCTATAAGGTCGGTAGCTCATAAGGCTATTAGGATATTAAAGACTAAACTTTCTGAGAATTATTTATCCGAAAAACTGTACGAAGATGTAACTTATGTTGATGGTAATATGAGAAAAAAGCGAGTGACGTATCAGTTAGATGGTGTGCTGGGGTAGAAAATTAAGAATTATTGCAATTCTTATACTGCTAGTTGATACTCAGAAAGCTCTGTAATCGCGCCAGTGTGCGCTCACGTCCAATCAGTGCCAGCGTATCGTTCAGCTGCGGGCTGAATGGCGCCCAGGTGACGGCAATGCGGATCAGGCTGAAGAGAATGCCCGGTTTTTGGCTGGTGGTTTCCAGTAGTTCGTTTAGGCAATTTTGGATTGATTCTGGCGTCCAGCCGGTAAGTTTGGTGAGCTCGTGGCGGGCGGTTTCCAAAAGTTCACGGCGCTCGCTGTCGGACAACTTCTTTAACTGCTTATTGCCATCGATAAGTTCCAGGTTAACCTCAGGCTCCGCGAAAAAGTAGCCAAATCCGCGTAAATCTTCAAACATTTTCAGGCGGTCTTGCGCTAAAGCCAGCACTTTCATGCGGTATTCCTTAGT
>JABCNZ020000029.1 GCA_013333845.2 Candidatus Saccharimonadota bacterium | reverse complement strand
TTCGACAGAAATATTGACGTCGTCTTCATCGAATTTCGGCAGGTGAACCTCGACGACTAGCGCGTTATCTTTCATGTAAACATCAGTGGTAGGCAAGCCAACCGAGCGCACTTGGCGCGGCATCCAGTTGTCGTCGTTAAAGAAATGGCGCTGCAGGGCATCCATTTCGGCAAACGGGTCGAATCGAACGAGTTTACTCATTTGTATTACTCCTTTCGTTTATGATTTGACGAGCTTTTGCTCTATGTCCTATTGTAATTGGTTGGCACTCGCATGTCAAGAGTGCCAAACATAAGTAGAATAACAGTAGTCTAGTGTGCCTCGAAGATTTCCCTGATTTTTCCACGGCAGTACATACGCTATATATAGTGGCACTATATATAGCGTATGTGTAGCTTTGTCTAAATACTGTACAATAGATGTATGGGATGGTTGCGTGATTTAATTTTTGGCGAGCCGGATGGCGATGACGAATATCTGGCACGTCTTAATAATAATGATATGGCCTCGTCGCAAGATAATCGCGGCAGTAGGGACGAAAATAACTTCGATAAAGACACTTCAGGGGTTGCTGCAGATACTAGGAAGTCAGATAGTAAGCCTCAGCCCGATCAATATCACTCGGCTAACGGGCAAAAAGTGATTCCCGAGATAGAAGTTGAGCGCACCGAGGCGCATCCGTCGGGCGATAATAAGTATCTCGAGGTGTGGGCGCATATTCGCAACCACGCGAGCTTTGATGTGGAGCTTGATAAATATGAGATATTAGGGCAGCGAGGTGACTTGAATAAATTTCTCAAGCCAGGCGAGATTTTTGAGCTGCGTTTGTATCGCGGGCCGATGCCGCAGAGCGATTCAGTACGCAAAATGTATATTCAGTACAAGATTGTTGGTACGGGCGACTATTTTCAGGCTGATCACATGATAGAGTATAAATATGAACAAGATAATCGCGGCAACAAGTGGTATATGCCAGACGAGCTGAAGCTGCTGCGGCCAGTCCGCGATATCTAGAAAGCAGGAAAGAAGTGAGAGTATTTTTTACAGACGGTAGTGCTAGCCCAAATCCGGGTCCAGGCGGTTACGCGGTAATTGAAAACGGCCAGCCGGTAGCTTTGGGTAGCGAAGACGGCCAGACGACGAATATTCGTATGGAGGGCATGGCGCTGATCGCAGCGATGGAGCTAGCTGGCGATGAGCCGTGCGAAATTCATAGCGATAGCGAATTTTGGATCAATGTGTTGACCAAGTGGGCGCCAGGCTGGGCTGCTAAAGGCTGGCGCAAAAAAGGCGGCGACATTAAAAATCTCGATCTCGTGCAGCAAGCGTACGCGCTTTACCAATCGACGCAACCGAAGCTGTTTTGGGTACGCGGCCACGTCGGCCACGAGCAGAACGAGCTAGCGGATGAGTGGGCGAATAAAGCGCGGGCTGGCGTTCGTCTATAGCGAGAGTCTTGGTTGGTTTGCTATCGATCTAGATTTGGCGGGATGAAGCGTGTTATAATGGACTTATTAATAATTTAATATCCAGAGTGCGACGAGGGACTGGCCTGATGACTCGCCGGCAACCTGCTTTTGCAGCAAGGTGCTAATTCCAGCCTGCTTGACCAGGAGAGATATTGTCTTTGCAGCTCCTTTCTTGGCCTTGTAGCGGGGCAGATAGAAAGGAGTTTTTATGTCTGTAGAATCTAATAATCAAGCAGTATATCGTACGGCCGAGAGCGTTTCGCCGAAACATCCGGACAAGATTTGCGACCAAATCAGCGATGCTATTCTGGACGCGTATCTTGCCAAAGACCCGCAAGCCCGAGTGGCGATTGAAGCTTGCGGCGGCCATGGCGCGCTGTTCTTAACTGGCGAAGTATCGTCGAGCGAGCTAGTTGACGTCAAGCAGATTGCGCGGCGGCTGGCTGGCGACGTGGAAATTATTGAGCGGATTGCGCGCCAGAGCCCAGAGATTGCTCAGGGTGTGGACGCGGGCGGTGCTGGCGATCAGGGCGTGATGATTGGCTATGCTTGTGCTGAGACGCCAGAACTGTTGCCGCTAGAGTATGCTTTGGCGCGGGCCTTGAATCGCTTTTTGTATGAGAAATGGCCGTATGACGGCAAAACGCAGGTGACGACTTATGGCGGCCAGATTGCGGCGATTGTTGCCAGCTTCCAGAATGCGCCGCACGACGAGTTGGCGGCTGCAGTGCGGCAGTGGTTTGCGCAGCAAGAATATGTGGCAGGTGATTTCGATGGTGTTTCTCTGCATATAAATCCGGCGGGCGACTGGCAAATTGGCGGTTTCGCGGCAGACGCTGGTTTGACTGGGCGTAAATTAGCCGTTGATAATTATGGCCCGCGGATTCCGCTAGGCGGCGGGGCGTTTAGCGGCAAGGACGCCACTAAGGTCGATCGCAGCGGTGCCTATATGGCGCGGCGGATCGCGGTTGATTATCTTAAAAAGTTTGCAGCTCAGGAAGTGTTGGTGCGCTTGGCGTACGCAATCGGCCACGACCAACCAGTTGAGGCTACAGCGGTAGTTGACGGCGTCGAGCAGCCAATCGCAGGTTATGACCTTAGTCCGGCGGGTATTATTGATACGCTGCAGCTGGCTCGTCCGCAATACGAACCAACAGCGCGCTACGGTCATTTTGGTAACGGCTTTGCTTGGGATAAGTAGTCCCGCGCCTTAAGTTGTATAATAAGGGTAGTGAAGCAAGATTTAGCCTTAGAAATATTATTGAGCGGCGAAAGCGCACTGCTGACCGGCCCGGCAGGAACGGGTAAGACTTTCGTGCTGAATCAATTCATTAACTTGAGCAAGGCTAGCGGCAAGTATGTCTCGGTGACAGCGACGACTGGGCTAGCGGCGACGCATCTGGGCGGTGCGACGATTCATGCTTGGTCGGGGATTGGCGTCAGTGACCGCCTGCCAAATGGTTTTGCTGAACATGTTAGCAAAAGCCGCCGCGAAATTATCGAAAAAACCAATGTCTTGATTATTGATGAGATTAGCATGTTGCATGATTACCGCTTGGACATGGTTGACGAAGTTTGCCGTTTAGTACGCAAGAGAGTCGACGAGCCGTTCGGCGGCATCCAAGTGGTGCTTTCTGGCGACTTCTTTCAGCTGCCGCCAGTTAATCGGTCAGAAAGCCGCGAGGGCGGGTTCGTAGTGAATTCATCGGCATGGCGCGAGCTTGATCCGACGGTATTGTATCTGAGCGAGCAGTTTCGCCAGCGCGACGGCGATACGCTGCTAGAAATCTTGACGGCGATTCGGGCTGGCGATTTGCGCCGCCGCCATGCCGAACAGCTGTTAGAGCGGACCGAATATCAACCGCCAGCCGGAGCAGATCTGACAGAATTGCATACTGTGAATGTTGACGTCGATAGAATTAATCAAGCCAGGCTGGCTGAATTGCTGGGCGACGAGGTGTTGTATCAACGCCACACTACTGGTAGTAACAACTACGTTGATAATTTGCAGCGTAGCGTACTAGCGCCAGAGGTACTGACCCTTAAAATAGGCGCATTAGTGATGGCGGTCAAGAACGATCAGGCGCGGCGCTATGCTAATGGCAGTATTGGCATGGTGGTCGATTTCGAGCCAGTGACGGATTATCCGGTAGTGGAGTTTCGTAATGGCCGGACGGTGACTATGCAGCCTGATACTTGGGAGTTGCGCGATGGGACGCGCAAACGAGCTAGCATTAGCCAAGTTCCGCTGCGTTTAGCGTGGGCGATTACTGTCCACAAAAGCCAAGGCATGACGCTGGATAGTGCGCGAATTGACCTCCGCAAAGCCTTTGTGCCGGGCATGGGCTATGTGGCGCTTAGCCGGGTGCGCGATATTGATAATTTGTATTTGACGGGTATTAACCGCATGGCTTTGCAGATGAGCGACGAAGCCTATGCTATTGACAAGCAGCTGCGCGCGCGGGCGGCAGATGATGCTAAAAAGTTCGCGCACTTACAGCCAAAAGCTGACAAACGCGCATCCGGCGAACTTACGCCCGCCAAAAAAGCGAACAGCGCCAATTCTAGCTGGTCGGCTAAAATTGCTAAAATGCGCCAGACTTATCCTAATGCTTACAAACCATGGATTAAGGCTGATGACGATGAATTGCGCCAAATGTTCATTAACGGCGAAAGTATTGCTGCGATGAGCCAGAAACTCGGCCGCCATCATGGTTCAATCAAAATGCGCTTGCAAAAACATTTTGGCGAGGATGCCGTGCAATAGTAGAATAGCGCCTAATAATTGTAGTAGAATATATATCATGAATAATGACCAATCAACACTGGCTGATGATCAGCCGCCAGAGCCGACTGATATTTTCCTCTGGGCGAATCAAGCTGATGCGCATAAGGACGAGCTCGAAATTGACTTATTTCTATTTACGAAGGGCTACACTGTCTACGCCACTAATTATGCCAAGGAGCTCAAGGCGCAGCTCAAGGTATTATTCCTTTACGATATGATTAGCCAGGTACAGACTGGTGCTGCTACTGGCATGACAGTGCGCGACTTTGAAGCGGCGGCCGCTGAGGATAATGTGTTGGAGCGGACTACTCTGGACCGAGTGGATCATGCACAAGAGGTGATTGAGCAGATTCGTTACGGCGAGGAAACGCTAGAGGTATTCCGCGAAGGCGACCATGAGTTCAAGAAGGTCAAGGGAATCGTAGCGCGTTTCAGCCGCCAGGGGGCTGAGCCGTTTTTTGTGGCCAAGATTTTGCCGCAGTCGCAAGTGCTTAAAGGCGCAACCGCTTGGATGTATAACGGTGATTCGTTTCAGCCGTTTAGCGCTGATGTCGGCCTGAAAATCACGCCAGACAATCAAGTGTTGATTGCCGGCGGTGATATCTTTGCCTTTAACGAGCCGAAATTCATCCGTTTGTTTGGTTACGATGCTAAGCAGTTCGCTGTTGCCGAGGAAAAAATTGCTGAAATCGAGAAAAATTTCAAGTTAAAGTTCCCTGATGGCATGACTTTCGATGCGTTGGTGCGCGATACTAAATCGTTAGTAACTAAGCTGCAAAAAGTCGACGTCGGTTTGGTGACGCAGGATCAGGTTATCGAGCAGGCCGACGAAATGGGCCTAGAACTGATGACTGACGACGCTACTGGCCAGATTATTATTATGGATGCCAAGGATGCGGCTAAATTCGTTAACCTGCTAAATGATGACTATATGACTAGCGATATGACTGGTATTAAATACGAATTAAAAGGCAAGAAGGAACTGCGCGGCGATAGCGAAGCGGCTGTTTCAGAAGGGTAAAAAATGAGCGAAGAATACGGCGGAGCAAAGGTTGTAGTTATCGGCGGCGGGACGGGTAGTTTCACGCTGCTGTCTGGTTTGAGAAAATATGTATCGGATTTAACAGCGCTGGTCAATATGGCAGATGATGGCGGATCAACGGGACAGCTGCGCGACGAACTTGGCGTGCTGCCGCCGGGCGATGTGCGGCAGTGCTTAGTAGCGCTGAGCGATAGCCCGCGGGTGCGCGATTTGTTTAATTATCGATTTGATGACGGCAGCTTGAAGGGTCATGCTTTTGGCAATCTGTTTTTGACAGCGCTCGAGAAAATGACCGGTAGCTTCGGTGAAGCGGTACAGCTGGCTAGCCAAGTTCTCAATATTCAAGGCAGGGTGATTCCGACAACTTTAACCGATATTACGCTGTGTGTCGAG
>JABCNZ020000028.1 GCA_013333845.2 Candidatus Saccharimonadota bacterium | reverse complement strand
GGTTTCCGCCATTTCGCGCGTGGCGCCGCCGACTTTGACCGCGCCCTCGATGAACTCCGGCTTGACCTTTTTCATCAGGTCGATTTTTTTCTTACCGACCGCTTTGCGCAATGTATCAGCCTGGCCGCCAGTAAAGCCGCACCATTCCTTGGAAATCTGCATAAACTGCTCTTGGTAGACCAAAATGCCGTAGGTGTTTTCCAGCGAGTTGCGCATACCCTCGTGCAAGTAGGTGATAGGCTCTTCGCCGTGCTTGCGGCGGATAAAGCTATCGATAAATTGCATCGGCCCCGGGCGGTACAGAGCCACCATAGCAATGATATCCTCGAAATGTGTCGGTTTGAGCGCCCGCAGGTAGCGTTTCATGCCCGCCGATTCTAACTGGAACACGCCGGTAGTGTCGCCGCGCTGAAATAGCTCGTATGTTGGCTTGTCATCGAGCGGCAAATGCGCCAGATCGATTTCCTCGCCGTAAACTTTTTTGATAATACGCATGGCATTATTAATAATCGTTAAGTTTGAAAGGCCTAAAAAGTCCATCTTCAGCAGTCCCAATTCCTCAACTTCACCCATCGGAAACTGCGTCGCCACCACGCCTTTTTGCGCCATTTCTAGCGGAATATAATTAACCAGCGTGTCCGGCGCAATCACCACGCCGCATGCATGAACGCCGTGGCTGCGAATCGTGCCTTCTAGCTGAATGGCGTAATCCAGCACCTCTTTGGCAGTAGGGTTATTCTCGTATTCATTGCGCAAATCAGCGTCCTCTTTAACGCTAACCGACAGCGGAATGTGCCGGCCCTGGTTTGGCGGTGGCACCAACTTAGCCAAGCGGTCGCTCTCGGCATACGGCACTTCCAGTACCCTAGCGACATCGCGCACCGCCATGCGTCCGAACATCTTACCAAAGGTAGCGATATTGCTGACGTGGTCTTCGCCGTATTTTTTAGCGCAATATTCAATCACTTCGTCGCGGCGGGTATCTTGGATATCAACGTCGATATCCGGCATGGAAATACGATCTGGATTGAGGAAACGCTCGAACAGCAGACCGTACTTAAGCGGATCAAGGTCGGTAATGTTCAGCGCGTAAGCAATAATCGAGCCGGCGGCGCTACCACGGCCCGGACCAAAAACAATCCCTTGAGATTTACCCCAGTTAATAAAATCCTGAACGATTAAGAAGTAACCCTCATAACCCATGTTACCCATCACGCCCAGCTCCATCTCGGCGCGCTGGCGAACTTCGTCAGACAATTGCAGGATGATATCGTCAGGGTCTAATTTCTCGGCTTCCTCTTTCGAAGCGCCGTTATAGCGTTGCATCAGACCCTGATAGGTTAGCCTAAGCAGATACGAATGCTCGTTTTCGCCTTCAGGCAGCGGATATTTAGGAATAAGAATACGGCCCAGCTCAATTTCAACATTACAGCGGTCAGCTACCTTTTTAGTGTTACGAATTACCTCGGGATATTCCTCTCCCCAGTGAGCAATGATATCGCGCGGGTCGGTCAAGTGCAGCTCAAAATCCTTCAAGCTCATCCGCTTTTCATCGCTCAAGTACGAACCAGTACCGACACATAGCAAAATTTCGTGCGCATCTTGGTGATCATGCGTTAAGTAGTGGCCGTCGCAAGTCACCACCATCTCGATGTCCAGCTCCTTCGATAGCTTAATCAAGCCTTCGTTGATTTTTGCCTGGACGTCCCAGTGCGTATTTGACTTCGGGTGACCGTGGTCTTGCAACTCCAGATAGTAGCGGTCGCCCAGAATCGATTTATACCATTTGGCAATATCGCGGGCGCGATCGTAATCGTCTTCTTTGAGAGCTACGCCAATTTCACCGCTAGCACAACCGCTCATCACAATTAGCCCTTCATTCAGCTCCTCTAGCAAGTCGTGATCAATCCGCGGTTTGTAATACATACCCTCCAGATTAGCCTGCGTCGATAGCTTCATCAGATTATGAAAGCCGGTGTTGTTCATCGCTAGCACTGTCAAGTGGAAGCGCTGTTTATCCTTGGCCGGATCGCGATCAAAGCGCGAACGCGCCGCCACGTACGTCTCGATACCGAGAATCGGCTTGATACCAGCCTTTTTGGCAGTTTTATAATAGTCAAGGATGCCGCTCATCGTGCCGTGGTCGGTTACCGCCGCCGCCTCCATACCGAACTCCTTGACCTTATCAACCAAATCATTGATTTTAGTCAAGCCGTCTAGCACCGAATGAAAGGTATGATTATGCAGGTGCACGAAATCGCTCGGTTGCAGCGCCGGCTGGCCTTGTACTGAATTACTACCCATATCTTATGCTTATTATAGCGCAGACTAGGTTGTTTTTGAAGACGCGTCGCGCTAGCCTGTCTACACTCTCTTAGCGCAGTAATTTTAAGGAGTGAAGAAGCCGTTTGACAACGCTAGCGCCGGCTATTCTGCATAACATTAAGTATTTGATCGATAAAGCCAGCCACGCTCGGGACAAGTTGGCCGGTGAGATTAAGCACCCAAACCAACAACACAATCAGCATAGTACCCCCTAAAAGCGACCCGAAACCGAAAAATATACCGCGAAAAAAGTTAATCTTGTAAATTTCGTAGCGATTGCGATTGAAGTCGTTGAACAGCTCCTCGAGCAGCGCCTGGCGCGAGCCTTTTTCGTTGTCATCATGCAGACGCTGGGCCATGCGGGCGAAGATATTATTGTGCTTTTTAGCCATAGATTTAGTTTGCCACAACTCGCCAGTTTTCACAATAAAAAAGCGCCCTGATTTACAATAAAACAGAGCGCCTTGAGTATTTGATTAGCTACAATTATTTGCGCTTACTTGGGCGGTTGAACTCGTCCTTGGCGGCGTTAGCAGCACGCACAGCGCGGTCGCTATAATCGTCAACAGTTTTGCGGCCTTCTTCGACGGCAGCATTGGCTTTGTTACGGACATCGCTATAAACTTTCTCGCCCTTGGCCTTGACCTCTTCGGCTTTTTCGCCAGCTTCGTTCTTTAGTTCGTTAGCCTTTTTCTTGAGATCGGCACGGGTTTCTTTGCCTGACTTCGGCGCTGTTAGGACGCCAGCGACTACTCCGGCAACTGCGCCAAAGAGCGCTCCCAAAACAAATTTACGTTTTGACATAATTAGTCCTCCTTATTTTTATGTTTTTTGGTTTTGTACATCATCGATTTGATGATCTTGGCGATTGCTGCTGGCGCCACCATAGCAGCCGCGCTATTAGCGACCGACTCTACCTTGAGGGCAGTGCGTTCGGCGGCGCAAGCCACCCGTTTGATTTGGCGGGAAATCTGGATTAGCTTGATTGTCAAGATAATTGCTAGCAGCAAGAACAACGCCAAAGCTGCTGCCAAAATGATGACAAGTATTTGAGCCCATTCCATCAATATTTGCGCTCCTTTTTGTTTATTTTAATACTGCTTTTTGCAGCTATACTCTCATTATACCACGTTCTGTCAGAAAAAGCTAGTGCTTTTAGCGATTTTCGCCGTTAATTCGCGATTGTAAGAACTGCCGCAGCGCTGGGCCGAGTTTTTGATGTTTCAATCCGAAATCAACCACAGTTTTGATATATTCCAGCTTATCGCCAGTATCATAATATGTGCCGTTGGTGATTTCTACGCCGTAAAAATCAAATCCGTCGTCAATCATTTCTTGCATAATCGGCTGGACAGTGAATTCGCCGCGGCCATCAAAGTCATCGCGAGCCCGCTCGAGATAGCCGAAGAACTCGCCCGGCAACAGATAGCTACTGACGCTCGCCAAGTCGGACGGCGCGTTAGCTTTACCAGGTTTTTCAACGATATTAGTCATTTTAATGACGCCGTCTTTGACTTGCTGGCCGTTAACTACGCCGTAACGATCGAATTCGGCGTCTTCGACAATTTTCTTACACGACAAGATTGCCCCGTCGAGTTGCTGCGACGCCTCAATCATTTGGCGAAAACGACTCGGGCTAGCCTCAATAAAGTCGTCGGCAAACGTGTAAATCACCGACTCGCCTGGCATAATCAAATGTGAAGCGCAAGTCAGCGGCGTCGCATTGCCGTACGGACCTTTCTGGCGAATATAGACGAAGTTAGCCATCTCGGACAAGCGCTGGACGATGTCGATTAGCGGCTGCTTTTTGGCGCCGCCAGCACGCAAGTTAGCTAGCAGTTCTTCGTTTGGCGTATCAAAGTGGTCCTCAATCGCCCGCTTGTTAGCACTACCTATGATAATGATGTCGTGGATGCCAGCCTCCACCAATTCCTCGACGACATACTGGATGATCGGCTTGTCGATTAGCGGCAACATTTCTTTAGGCATGGCTTTGGTTTGCGGCAAAAACCGGGTGCCGAAACCAGCGGCAGCGATGATAGCTTTGGTCGGTTTTTTCATAATCTAACTCCTATTCTCTCCTATTTCTGAAGTGTCGAACCTTATAATTTTTCGC
>JABCNZ020000027.1 GCA_013333845.2 Candidatus Saccharimonadota bacterium | reverse complement strand
TCAATAGTATGGTACATTAAACGTATGAGCAGCAAGAGCGCAAAGAAATCCGAGCAGCGCAAATCTAACCAGCAGCAAGATAGCGCTCAGGCAAGCCAAGGCGAGCAAATCCAGCCGCAGCAAAGTGTTACTCAACCAGTCTCAGGCGGACAAATTCAACCGCCGCAGGTAGAGCAAGTCCAGCAACCAATGCCGCAAATTGAACAGGCGCAAGCGCAACCCGAACAGCAGAATCAACCGACGGCAGCCACTTCGCCACAAGCTTACCAGAACCAGACTCAATATCAATACGTTTATGTCAACTATTCAAGAAAAAGCAACGTTATCGGATTGTCGATTGTTTACGCGATCAGTTTATTCTTGACGATAGGCCTTCCGATTGGTTTATTCAGCATGAATGGTTCGATGAAAGACTTTTCGAGCGAAGCAAACTATTATTTGATTCAAGTTGTGAAAATAGTCATGCCGATTGTTCTGGCACTGTCGGTGATATCGTCTATAATTTTGTGGATAGCTTACTTGTCGAGTAAAAACAAATTAGTAGCCAAAATTGCAGCTGCCTGTACGCTTTCTATATCGGTCATATCTTTTGTTGTTTTTTGGATTTATTTAAACTTCTATTCTGTGGTAGGTTTTGGCGATGCGGTGTTCTTTTTGCCTATACCTTTCGGCGTGATGATATTGGGAATTGCTTGGTGCGTTAATGTTTTTAAATATCAGAATGAAAAGCCAGCGTATTATGCGAATACTCCTCTAAACGGCCAATATGTAGTTTCGCCGCAACATCCTAATCAGCCACCGCAGTATCAGTATTCGCTGCAGCAACAACCAGCTCAATACTCACAACAACCAGCTCAATATCCGTTGCAGCAGCCAGAGCAGTATCCCCAGCAGCAAGGCCAAACGCCTTATCCGCCTGTATCGCAGCAATATCCGCAAAATAATGTCCAGTATCCATACGATTATAATAAAAGTAAAGGAGAATAATACAAATGGCACGACAATCATCACAACAGCCGCAACCGAGTATTCAGCAGCCAGGTGCTGCCGATCCGCAGTACGGGCCAGCGCCAGCTGAGCAGAATGTTCCTTATGAACAGCAGCCGGTCAACCAGCAATATTTCGCGCAGCCGCAAGCTGCGCCAGTTCAGTATGTTGTTATGGCGCAGTCGCTCAAAGGCGTCAAGGGCTGGCTCGCATTCTTCATGGTGTGTCTAGCGATTGATGGCGTTTGTTCGGTTGGTTTGTTTTTTACCTCGTTGTTAAACCTAGGCGATCCATCGGCTGTCGTTTCGGTGATATTCATGCCAATCATTGCTGTACTGACTACTGTCGCGGTGGTGCTTATTAATCTGCAAAAGAAGCTTGGCAAGTGGCTGACGGTTGCGGCGCTGGTAGCCTCGTTCTTCTATTCAACAACTTCTGCGGTAGTTGATAGCGTGGTCAAAAGACCTCCGAACACTGACTCAATTATTAGTATGATTAGCACCATCATTGCTAGCGGGATTTCTATGGGATTGCTTTGTTTATACTTCTTTGTTTCTAGGCGCGTGAAAGAGACTCTGGTTAACTAAAATACCAAGAGTTTCTCTATACGAATAGGCCGCTCCTTTTCTAGAGCGGCCAGTTTTTTATTCAATTGATAGCCGGTGTTCGCTGCATCCGATTAATACACCTTCGTACGGGCGTAGTTCTACCGAGCCGTCATCGGTAACCTCGGGGTAGTCGGTTGGGTGTGTGGCGCATAAGACACTGCCGGTATGTGGTAGCGTAACACGGTGTTTGGTGTCGCCGAAATTTAATGCGACAAAGACATGCTGCTCTCGGCCAATCCATCGCGCGTAAGCAAATATGTCATTATCTGTATCGCTGAGTGGTTCGTATTCGCCAGTGCGCAAGATTTCGTAGCGGCTGCGCAAGGTTAATAAGCGGCGGTATAGCGCCAGAAATGAGTCTGGCTCGTTCTGTTCTGACTCTACATTGACGTTCTGGCAAGCAGGGTTTACTGGCAGCCACGGTTTAGCTGTGCTAAATCCGGCATTTTGGCCAGCCGTCCATTGCATCGGCGTGCGTTCTGGGTCGCGCCCGACAGATTCGTCATTGCCGTGGCTAAAGACCGACTTATCTTGAATCTCTTCAAAGCGAACTGGCCCATTACTCATGCCAATCTCGTCGCCGTAATATATTACTGGCAGCCCTGGCAGTGTCAGTTGCATCAACGCAATCAAGCGAGCTTGCTTTTCGCCGCCAAAGCGCGTAACGATGCGCGATTGGTCGTGATTACTAAAACAATAGACGGGTGTGTGCACGTCGGGGTTGATCATGCCTTGGAATTCGTTGACGATTGTGCTCATCGACTCGGCATTAAATTTGGCGTGTAATCCTTCAAAATTGAATGGCATTGATACTTTTGGATTGACACCATAAAAACCCAAGTATTGTTCGCTAGTGCTATAGTTTTCATCCGGATAATCTTCAAAAACCATGATTCGATTCGGATATGAGGCGACTATATCTGTTAGTTCCCGCAAATACGGGAAAAGGTTATCCCAGAAGCGGCTGTACTTATGCTGCAAATCATCGAATTGTGTCGGCGGTTTCTTATCGTGATAATGCTCGGCGACTGGGTCGTCGCGCAGCTCTGGGTCTTTGCTGATCCAACGTACCGCGTCCGCTCGAAAGCCATCAACACCGAGATCTAGCCAAAAACGCAGTACGTTTTGCATTTCGCGGCGTACCTCAGGGTTATCCCAGTTGAGATCTGGCTGTTCTTTCAGGAATGTGTGTAAGTAATATTGCTGGCGCCCTTCGTGCCACTGCCACGCCGACCCGCCAAAAATACTCAGCCAATTGTTCGGTTCTGAACCGTCAGGCTTAGCGTCGCGCCAAACATAAAAATCATTCTTATCGTTGTCCTTGGAGCTTTGCGATTCAACAAACCACGGATGCTGGTTGCTAGTATGATTGGGCACGAAATCGACCATTACTTTAATATCGCGAGCGTGCGCTTTCTCGACCAACTCTTTGAAATCATCAAGCGAACCGAAAATCGGATCAATATCACAGTAGTCTGCCACGTCGTAGCCCATGTCGGCTTGCGGCGACGGATAAAACGGCGAAAACCAAATTGCATCGATGCCAAGCGAATTGTCGCCGCCCTTAATATAATCAAGATTATCGATCACACCGCGCAAGTCGCCGACGCCATCGCCATTAGAATCCATAAACGACCGCGGATAGATTTGATAAAATCCGTTAACGTCGCGCCATTTTTTTGTCATAGTAACCCTCTTATTCTTATTAAAAATTATTTTTTATTAGCGCGCTTTCGCTCATTAGCGTCGAGGTAACGTTTACGCAGACGCAAAGATTTTGGCGTCACCTCCAGCAGTTCGTCGTCCTCGATAAAGTCGATGCATTGCTCCAGGCTAAACTGGGTAAATGGCGTCAATTGCACTGTGCCATCGGACGATTTGGAGCGCATGTTGGTCAGATGCTTAGCCTTGCAGACGTTGATTTCGATGTCTTCTTGGCGGTTGTAAATGCCGACGATCATCCCGGCATAGACTTCCGTGCCCGGCCCAACCAAGAGTTCGCCGCGCGCCTCGGCCGCTTGCAGGGCATACGGCGTGGTGGTGCCAGCTTCAAAGGCGATGAGCACGCCGCCGCGGGTCTTTGGCAATTTACTGCCCAGCGGTTGATAGCCATGCGGCAGGGAATTCATAATCACCGTGCCTTTGGTGGCGGTCAACAGTACGTTGCGCAGGCCAATCAAAGCCCTGGTCGGCAACACATAGGTGATACGAGTAGCGCCGCTGGCGGTGGTTTCTTGCGACTTCATTTCGGCGTGGCGCGCGCCGAGCTCCTGGCTGATTGCGCCGATGAATTCGCTGCTAATTTCGATTTGTAATTCTTCAATCGGCTCTTTTTCGACGCCGTCCTCGGTGATGGTGACCACTTGCGGGCGGCCAACTTCGAACTCGAAGCCTTCGCGCCGCATGGTCTCGATCAAGACGCTCAGATGCAGCTCGCCGCGGCCAGACACCGTAAAGCCGATGCCGTTTTCTTCGACACGCAGCGCCACGTTGGTTTCTAGTTCCCGCCGCAATCGGTCGCCAATTTGCCGCGAGGTAGTAAATTCACCCTCACGTCCTTTCATCGGGCTGGTGTTTGGGCCGAGGTACATGCTCAACGTCGGCGCTTCAATGGCAATCGCCGGCAAGGCTTCAGGCTGTTCTTTATCAGCAATCGTATCGCCAATGTGCGCTTCAGCTACGCCAACCAACGCCACGATGTCGCCGGCAAACGCTTCGTCAAGCTCTTCGCGGTTCAGCCCGCGGTAACCAAAGACTTTCTCAATTCGTGCTGAGCCTGACACTTCGCCGTGCTTCAGCAAGCTGACTTGCAAACCACGTTTAACGGATCCGCGTGCAATCCGCCCAATCGCATATTTACCTTGGAAGGTGTCATACTGCAAACTGGTCACCAGCATCTGAAACCCGCCATCAGCCGTGACGCTCGGTGCTGGAATGTCATTGATAATCGCTTCAAAAATCGGTGTGAGATCGGCGTCTTCGCTCGGGTCGGTAGGAATCTCTCGCCAGGCTTTGCCGTCGCGCCCAATCGCGTAATAAATCGGATATTGCAGTTGAGCATCGTTGGTCGCTAACTCCAAAAATAGATCGCTCAGCTCGTCTTCGACTTCGGCGATTCGCCGCGCCGGCTTATCAATTTTATTAATCACCACCACTGGCTTCAGCCCCAACTCTAGCGCCTTACTCAGCACAAACTTCGTCTGCGGCATCGGCCCTTCCTGCGCATCGACGATCAGCAGCACACCGTCCGCCATCTGCAATGTCCGCTCAACCTCGCCTGAAAAGTCCGCGTGCCCCGGCGTGTCGATGATGTTAATTTTATAATCACCGTAAAAAATCGAGGTCTGTTTGGCGGTGATGGTGATACCGCGTTCGTGCTCCTGATCGCCCGAATCCATGATCAGTTCTTGGCTC
>JABCNZ020000026.1 GCA_013333845.2 Candidatus Saccharimonadota bacterium | reverse complement strand
CAGCACCGCGGCTGAGAGCTTCGAGGCCAACCGCGCCAGTACCAGCAAAAGCGTCTAAAATCTGCGCGCCGTTAATCTCGTTGCCGATACTATTGAACATAGCGTTGCGAATCCGCTCGCCCATCGGCTTGGTGCGAGTGTTGTTATCTTTAGGTGCATCCAGCAGCCGCCCGCCGAAACGCCCGGCGATTACTCGGATCGAACTCATTGGTGCGCCTCGCGGTAGGCGCGGTACCAAAAATACGTGATGACATTAGCGATCAGCGGAATCAGCGTTTGCCGCGTCTGCTGCGCTAGATGAGTCGTCCAGCCGCGCTTCCAGAATTCCTCGTACATGCCTAGCCCGTAAACTTGCTGCACTGCATCGAGAAATACCGTCTGCAAACCCTTATCGTCTGCTAGCTTGAGCCAGATTGAATTTGGCGCCGAATCGGGAAATTTGGTCGTCTTGATGCTGGTCGCTACGCCTAGCTCAAATAACACATGCGTCGCAAACACACCCTTGGCACCCCAATACTCCCAGTTTTTACTAAGAGTCTCGCGCATGGTCGAGCCTCTGATGATGCCTTTTTCAGCGATCGACGCCCGCTCGTTTTGAGGCCGCCCCCACAGCTCCTCGATCTTTTCGCCTAACGGATAATGATGCGCCGGCGTTAGCCCGTCGGTGATAGCATGCGCCATCCAAGCCGCCTCAAAGGCTGCCCGCACATTATTACGCTTTTTAAGCGCCTGCACCAAATTGGCATAATGATCCATAATCATCTCGACCAGCGCCGTATCGCTGGGGTCGCTGGGGTCGATGAAATGCCACGGCTCATCGACGCCCGGACTTTTGCGCTTGATGCCGTCGGGGCCGTTGTTGCCTTCGAAATGCAAAATATCCTTGGCAGAAGGAAAACCGCGGCCAACCCTTGATATTTTGCGCAAATCGCGGCGAGCAATCCGGTCGATTTTCTGATGCACGCCGATAAAGTTGCCCGAATGCGAACGAAATGTTGTCCCGCTGTACATGAATTGTATTATAGCACGCCGTTTGGCAACGGCTCAGCAAAAGGTAAAAGACAGATAGAATTTGCCAAACATAAGCATTGTGCTATATACTTAGTTTTAAGTTACGGAGAGCCTACAGATACAAAACATCAGCATTCCTCGGAGGTTAAGTATGCGAAACAGCAAAACCAGCAAACAAACTATAGTCATATCGATTATCGCCGTATTGACAATTATCAATACGATTCTGATAGGTGTAATATTTTTTATTCAGAGCAACAAGTTTTGGTCTACTGACTACATAACCGAAAATCACAC
Organism: Candidatus Saccharimonadota bacterium; assembly: GCA_013333845.2. GTDB lineage: Bacteria > Patescibacteriota > Saccharimonadia > Saccharimonadales > Saccharimonadaceae > Saccharimonas. Next base: position 1,273 of record JABCNZ020000026.1, on the reverse strand, counting down.
GAGGCGCATAATCAATCTAGAAAAAACAATTAAAAAACTCGAAAATAATTCTAATTAAGCGTTGTCACCCGCTGGTTGTGGCGGACGCGCGCTTCTAGTACTGGATATTTCGATAAACTTTCGCCGCTATCGATGAAGCGTTTAGCGGCTTTTTGGGCGCGAGCAATCAGCTGCGTGTCGGCTAGCGTAGCGATTTGCAGATTAAGTGCGCCGTGCTGCATGCGTCCGTAAATCTCGCCGGGGCCGCGCAAGCTCATATCGACCTCTGCTAGATGAAAGCCGTCGCTGGATTTTTCTATTTCCCGCAAACGCTGCAACGGTTTGTTATTCGTACTCATCATCAAATAGCAGAAGCTTTGGTGCTGACCGCGGCCGACCCGCCCGCGCAGCTGGTGCAATTGCGCTAAGCCAAATTGGTCAGCATCCTCAATCATCATAATCGTAGCGTTTGGTACGTCGACGCCAACCTCGATAACAGTGGTGCTAACTAAGATATCATATCGTTGATCTTTGAAAGCTTGCATGATTTTATCTTTTTCGCTAGCAGTCATCTTGCCATGCAGCATAGCGATGCGGCGGTGGCCAAAAATGCTATTTCTGAGTCGCTTATACTCAGCTTCGACACTTTTGCGATCGTTAGAATCGCTATCGGTAATTAAGCTGCAGACTACGTAAACTTGGCGGCCCTGGGCAATTTGCTGGTCGATAGCAGTATAAGCGGCCTCGCGCGAAGGTGGCGAAATAATTTTAGTAAGAATCGGCCGGCGGCCGCGCGGCAATTCGTCGAGGACGCTGACGTCTAGCTCGCCGTAAACAGTCAGCGCCAAACTGCGCGGAATCGGCGTGGCCGTCATCGCTAAGAGGTGCGGCATGGCAGCTACTGATGATTTTTTCGTGTCTAGCGGGGCGCTTGATACACTTTCTTCACCTCCGTGTCTCGCTCGCGAGCCTGGGGCTGCGCGCCCGGTCTCTCGAGACAAGCCAGCGGCAATCGTCATAGGTTCAGAAAGTGTATCAAGCGCCCCCGACTTCACCTCCTCGTCCTTAACCTTCATCAGCAATTTCTGCCGCTGCTCGACACCGAAGCGGTGCTGCTCATCGATAATCACGAAGCCCAAGCTGTGAAATTCTACTTTATCCTGGATGAGCGCATGCGTACCGACGACCACGTCATTCGCACCGTTTGCGATTTGCTGATAAAGCATAGCGCGGACTTTACCCTTGACGCTGCCGATCAGCAACCCGACCGTCACGCCGAAAGGCTCGAGAAGCT
>JABCNZ020000025.1 GCA_013333845.2 Candidatus Saccharimonadota bacterium | reverse complement strand
TCCCAGCCATGCAAACGTTGATACCATTTTTCACCATTAATACTATTAAAAGCAGTATGAAGCGCCTCTGGCGACGAAGCGTACATTTGCAGCGGCATGAAAATTCCCACCGCATTCAACCGCTGCTCATTATGCCGCGCGATTCCCGTTAGATCGCGTAAAGTTAAGTTGGATAACACCGCTTGCACATTTTGTGCCGTCACGACATCAAGCCCGTCAGGTTTGTGCAAGCTAGCTGCCATCTTGGCCCAGAAACGGTTAGTACCGATACCGATATTACAACGCATGTACGAACCTACTTCGGTACGCAATCGCTGCTTTATCTCTTTGCCGATAGTTTCTAAACCGCGCGACCACATCGCCTCGGGCGCTACTGCAAAATCAATTATACCTTCATCAATGCTCTTCATCACCACCGCTGGACTGTAACTATTCATAATTCGCAGTAGCTGCCGATATACCCAGCGATATTTCGGCGGGTCGCTATCGAGCGCTACTAGCTCGGGACACAACCGTTTAGCCTGGCGATATTTCATACCAGCCTTAACACCGTAAGCTTTCGCTTCATAGCTCACAGTGATAACCGAAGTATTCTCGACCAAACGATTAACTACCGCCACTGGCCGCCCGCGCAGCAGCGGCCGCGACTGTTGTTCAATGGTCGCAAAGCAGCTATTAAGGTCTATATGCATGACCAGTGGCAATGCTTGATTATGCTCCAAATTTAAGCCATCCGCGGAAAACTGCTTTTGTTGGTCAGCTGGTTCAACCATGCTCCGCCTCGCGCGTCAATCGCCAAGTCAGCCGCTCGCTATCAAATTCCAGCCGATAATCAGCTTGCCCGTCCGTTACATCAAAAATATGCATCGTTCGCCGTCCTTTAGCCACTGGATGCCGCAAACCTAGCTCGCTTACTTCAATCTCACGCCCATTCGGACGTCTAAACCGCCGCGGTACGCACAATTCTAAACCGCTGCCAAACGTCGCAATAACTTCTACTCTTTCATTCAATTCTAGCTCATCGTTCACGGCAAAATTATAGCACAGAATAGCAAACCGCCCTTGACACAGAAGGGCGGCTCACTAAAGAAGTACGGGAAATATTTCTCAAAGCATATTATCCGCCAGCTTCATTAAATTATCCTTAAAAAGCCTAGCTTGCCACCGATTACTGTTATCTGCTATAATCTACAGTGCTTTACTCTTGCGGCACTGTAGCTCAGTTGGTTAGAGCGTAGGACTCATAAGCCTAAGGTCACTGGTTCGATCCCAGTCAGTGCTACCAAAGAAAACTCCCCGCCTTTGCTGCGGGGATTTTTCTTTGCGCTTAAACCGCCGCTAAAACGCAAAATCTTCAACTTCCAGCAGATCATTACGGCGATTAATAAATTCTCGCAGTTCTACCGTTGTACGCGGCCGATTCCAGGTGGCATTCTCGTTATGTAATGAGTTATTTGATTCGGTGACTTCCATTTTTATTTTTCCTTTTTGTATAAGTTAATTACTTATACTTTTAGTATAACACAAACTTGCCAAAAAAGCAATAGCTTTTTACAAAATCTTTTGACTTCGCCAGACCGCTTATGGTATAAATAAGATAAGGATTATCAAGACAAACATGAATACTCTCATCGCTGTTAGCATCATCGCCCTGGCAGGACTTATCCACGCTAGCTTTCAGTTAAGCGTTAGTATGGCTACATCTCTATCGGGGCATGCCTTAGGACGCAAGCTGGCCGCTCGGCGCACGTTACGGCTGCTATTTAGCTTTGTAGCTGGCGCCTTCACTATGACGCTTTTGTGTGTTAGCTTCGCTAGTTATGCTATCGGTGTATTCGCGCCGCACAGTAATTTGTTGTGGATCACTTTGACTGCCGGTCTGATGATCGTTGGCTTGGCGGTTATCCTTTTTTACTATCGTAAAACCGAAGGTACTGAGCTATGGATTTCACGCAGTTTTGCCCGATTCTTGCGTAAACGCACCGCCAAAGCCAGCCTTGCCGCCGAAGCGTTTAGTCTAGGATTGACTAGCGTTGTTGCAGAACTACTATTTACTATCGTGCCAATCATTACCGCAGCCTGCGCCATCATCGGGCTGCCGCCGATTTGGCAAATCGTTGGCGCAGCAGGTTATACGCTAGCTGCTTCGCTCGGATTACTCATCGTCGCCCTATTGATTGGCAGCGGACGCCAACTGAGCCGCATCCAGCGCTGGCGCGAACAAAACAAATACTTTTTACAATTCGCTGCCGGTCTGGGTTTGATTATCCTTGGTTTTTATATATACGTTAATACTGTTTCCGACTTAATCATTCAGGTGAACGCTGTATGAAAGTTACCGTTTTCAAACGAGGCAAGCGCCCGCCAGAAGATTTCGATGCCAAAAAGCTGCGCGCTAGCCTGTACGCCGCCTGCCTTAGTGCTAAAAGCCCCGAAGGGTTAGCTCGCAATTTAGCCGATCAAGCTGCTCGCGAGGTCGAAGCTTGGAGCGGCCAAAAATCAGATATCACCACCACCGATATTCGCGCGCAAGCTGGACGATTTCTAGAACATAATCATCCTGATGCAGCATATTTATATAAACACCACAAAAAAATGATGTAGGAGACATGAATGGCGAAGAGACACAATAAATTTGATTACGATTTAATAGTTATCGGTAGCGGAGCTGGCGGATCAGCCGCTGCTACTATCGCCGCTCGCAACGGTGCACGCGTAGCAATTATCGAGGAAGATACCTTCGGCGGCGATTCGCCTAACTGGAGCGATGTACCAACCAACGCCTTATTACACGTCGCGCACCTCTATGATCAAGCACGCCACGGCGCTAAGTTCGGCCTACGTTCTAACACGCTTGGCTACAATTATCCGAGTATCCGCGCCTGGAAAGACCTCGCCGTCAAGCGAACTGGGGCTGCTGGTAATCGCAAATTTTACGAAAACCAAGGCATTACTACCTATACTGGACATGCTCACTTTCTATCACCCAATGAAATTTCCGTTCGTCGCAAGCACATCAGCGCCGAAAGATTCCTGGTCGCTACGGGTTCGCACTGGGTAGCACCAGAAGTACCAGGATTAGACGAAATCCCATTTTTGACAGCGCGCACTATTCTGGAGTCGATGCGTCCACCAAAGAGTCTTTACATCGTAGGTGCTGGCAGTGTTGGCGTCGAGATCGCGCAGCTGATGGCTACTTTCGGTACTAGGGTTTATTTGACTGATATCGCTGCCCGCATTTTACCAAAAGAAGACGAAGAAGTTGGCGAGCTGCTAGAAGCCTACCTCAAGAAGCATAAAGGCATTACGTCATTGACGCAAACACGAACAGTCGCAGCAGTCAAAGACGGACTCGGCTACCGCGTATCATTCCTGCGCGGCGGCGTCGAAAAGTCGGTACGCGTCGAGGATATCTTGGTGGCGACTGGACGTCGGCCAAACCTTGATTTAGGACTAGAGAACGCCAGCGTCCAATACGACCCAACTGGCATCCATGTTAACGAATATTTACAGACAAGCGCTCGCCACATTTATGCAGCTGGGGATATTATCGGCAACTCTGAGCACACGCATACTGCACTGCTAGAATCGCGGATTGCTGCTCATAACCTTTTTTCAAAGAATCAAATCGCGCCAGATTATACTGCTACACCGCGGACAACTTTCACCTTTCCGGAGGTATCTTCTGTCGGCCTGACCGAAGACGATTGTATCAAACGCGACCTCAAAATCAAAAAAGCCATAGCACCGCTATCAATCATCGGACGCTCAAATACCAGCGATTTCCGCGACGGCTTCGTCAAACTAGTATGCGACAAGAAAGGCGTTATAGCTGGCGGTACTATAGTCGCACCGAATGCTAGCGATAGTATCCACGAAATCGCCCTAGCTGTGCGGCACGGCCTAACCGCCAAAGATCTTGCAGACACGCCGCACGTTTTCTTGAGCTGGAGTGAAGCTGTTCGAGTCGCTGCTAGCAAATTAGCTTAAACCAGTCAGTTAACCAATAAAAAAGCTCAACCAAAAGTTGAGCTTTTTTCTTGGTAGCGGGGGCTGGATTTGAACCAGCGACCTCTTGGTTATGAGCCAAGCGAGCTGACCAGGCTGCTCCACCCCGCGATACGGGTACTATTATAGCAAACTACGTATCACTTCTGCAAGCGAGAAGCAGCAGTTTTGCCAGTCAGAAAATCAATCCATTGTTGGAAGTTTGACTTGTGCACGGCAGGCGTATCGTTGCGTGGAGCTGTTTTAACATAAGATGAGCTATCGTCTGGCTGTCGAGAGATTTCACTGCAGCGCTATTCTCTGGCAGTATTAGCTGCTTCTCGCCAGGATCTGCCAGACCTAACTTGCTGCGCGCTTCTAGCTCTTTATATTCAGCGCTCTTATAATAATTTTGTTCGTATTTCAGCGTCTCTACTTCTAGCTGTGCCAGCCGTAATTGTTGTTTTCTTTCGTCAAGCGCTCGTTGGGCGCTAAAGTTCGTCTGGATCGTCGACATTGTACCCATCACCCAGCTAATCGCAATGATAATCGCCAACAACAGCACCAATCCATTAAAGTTCGCGTAATTGAACCAGATATAATGCAGTTGTTGGCGTAATCTTTCAACAAGTTTCATCTATCAACTATTATAAACCATGAGCGGTAAATCGAGATAGCGAGATAAAACGACTCTTACTGGCGACGGCGGATGATAGCGTATACGCCGGCAGCGCCGCCTAGCACCAGCACACCGGCGCCGATAATATAACCGTATAGGCTATCGCCAGTTTCAGATAAGCGTCCGCCGTTAGCGGTAGCCCTGCCATTCTTCGCTGGAGCTCCAGGTTGATTGCCACCATTAGCTGGCGTAGTATTATTCTCCGACCGCTCATAAATTATAACCGGATCGTCGATAACACCGTTAGCAGTTTTATCCGTGTCGCCAAAGCCACCATCGGTAATTGAGTATTCAACAATAGTGCGTTTGCCATCGACTGATGTTTTGAATGCGACTTTCTCGGTAATATCGGTAGCATTAGCGCCATTAATACTGTACTTGATTACTTTTAGGCGATTAACTTTGTAGATACGTGATAATTCGAGAGTAATTTTGGTGGTATACCCAACCGCTGGCTGCGCGTGCCCGTCACAGTTGATTGTAAACTTGGCCGAGCCCTGCATCTGATAGCCAGTCGGAATATTTTTCGGCTGCCCTACCGCGGTAGCGTTTTTGATGTTGTAGCATTTATCGCCTGAGGTAGACAGCGTAATATTGGTATTGTTTGCTTGGCGAATTGTTTGCTTATTGACAAAGGTTTGGACAACAATCGCGTCTAGGCGTGCCTGAAGGCTTGTCTTAACGGCTTGATCCTGTACTTTATCGACTAGTGTTAGCGCATGCGCTATAGACTGAGCAGTTTTCTGGCTTTCAGCATCGGCAACAGCTGCCTGGGCGGCCGCCTGGGCGTCAGCTTCTTTCTTCTGAGCGGCAGTAATTGCCGAATTGAGCTGTTGTATCGCGGAACTAATATCAGCTGGCGTCGAGCTAGCAGCGGCCTCAACGTTCTTGGCATGCTGCAAAGCAGATTTGACTGCAGGATCGTTTCGGATATACGCTGGCTGCGCTTCCGCCCGAGCAATCACGTCGCGCAAAGTAGTCTTGTCTGGCCGCAAGGCATCGAGAGCTGCTTGCAACTCCGACGCCGCCGCTTGCAGTCGCATTACTGATACTGAAGCATCATTGTAGACTTGTTTAGCTTGCTTAATTTTAGCCTTTAGCGCATTGACAGTGTCAGCACTCATACCAGTCGTATCGACAGCCTCAGCTTTAGTAATAAGTGTGGCAAGCGTTTGTTTAGCATTGCTAAGCTGCTGCGATACAGCATCAAGACGCGCCTGCAGAGCAGACTTAACCGACGCGTCCTGGACAGCGTCAACGAGAGTTTGAGCCGCCGTTATCGACTGCGCCGTTTTAGCACCTTCTGCTGCCGCAACCGCATTGGCAGCAGCTGTTTGAGCATCAGTTTCTTTCTTTTTAGCAGCATTAATTGCCGACTTCAAATTATTGACAGCTGTGTTAACTTCTGCTGGCGTTGGATTAGCCGCAGCATAAACATTCTTAGCGTGTTGCAGGGCAGTTTTAACCGCTGAATCGTTCTTGATATAAACTGGTTCTTTGTCAGCATCCGCTATAGCTTTGGCTAGCGCTGTCTTATCGGTTTTGAGATTATCAAGAGCTGATTGCAGTTTGATTTTAGCCTCAGTGAGCTGCGCCACAGTTGACTCTTGGTCGTTATTGACTGCTTTAGCTGCAGCAATTGCGGTATTCAAAGCAGCAACAGTCTCGGCCGCTAGACCATCCGTCGGCGTGTTCTTCGCCTTGTCAATCAATTTCGATAAGGCTGTCCGCGCATCGGTAATTTCCTGTTTGACGGCGTTGAGCTCATCTTGCATCGCTGATTTCTTGTCTGTGTCCTGAACGTGCGCTAAAAGTGCCTCTGCAGCGCGAATATCAGCAGGCGACTTACTGTTTTTTGCCTTATCAACCGCTGTCCGTGCGGCCGCTTGAGCTGCCGTTTCTTTAGCTATTGCAGCGTCAAGTGCTTGCTTGAGGTCGTTTGTCGCTTGGCTAATTTCGGCAGGTGTCGGATTTGGTTTAGCAACAACGTTTTTCGCAGCTGACAGCGCACTGGCTACCGCCGCATCTGCTTTGATATAATCTGCAGAGTTATTCGCGCGATCAATTTGCGCTTGGAGCTGAGCTTTATCAGCTTTCGGCAGCGTTGCAGACACTGTTAGTTGACCGTTGAATTGGGCGGTAGCAGCGCCAACTGTAACATTCTTGGTCCAAGTTGCTGACAACTCATGAGCATTATTATCATAAATTGGCGAGACAATTTTGACACGACCAGCCCCATCATTAGCCAAATCAGCGCTGTTGGTTATGGCAACAGCCGTACCCGATACATCTTTGAGCGGCGATGCAAACGGCGTTGTATTCGTACTCATACGGACACGCTGATTAGAAACATCAAGCTTAGTTAATTTAGTTAAGCGGCCCGCAAACGACATATCGCTAACATTACTGCGGTCTGCTTGCAGCGACGTTAGCTGTGTCATCGCGCCAATACTATTCAGATCGTTATCGGTTAACGAGGTTGACGACACCTGGAGAGTCGTTAGCTTAGTAAGTTGCTTTAGAACTTCGCTATGCGCTAGCTGCGGTGTACCATTATCAGCACCAGACAACTGCAATGCCGTCAAGGTGCCCGCACTCTTGGCAAAATCAGAAATATCAAACGCTGTCGATTTACTATCTACACTTACTTGTGTCAAATGCGTCAGATTAGCTAGCGGCTTGGTCGAAGTGATCGGATTACCAGACGCTAAAAGTACGCTTAGGTTAGCCAAATGCGTCAACGGTTCGATCGACGCGACTTTGTTATTTGTCATTGTCAACTTGGTCAATTTTGCTAACGATGACAAAGGCGCCAAATCAGCAACTTCGTTATTGTCAATCTTCAGCTCTTGCAAATTAGTTGCCTTCTCGAGACCTGTTAGATTTTTGACTTTGACACCGCCGTCTACGGTAAGTTGCGTCAACTGAGCTAGCTCGTCCACTGTGATATCCTGGGTGCTCGGACGATTGCTGTCAAGCGTTTTATTGATAGCCGCCTTGAGGCCAGCATCAGGAATATTGACAGTTACTGGAGGTGTCGGCGGAGTCTGCCCGCCCGTCGCATCCATCAGCACATTAACCAGAGCACCAGCATTTACCGGTACGCCAGCTTTAACAGTTTTGCCTGTTGGGTCAATCGCTTGCGCTACGTCGCTTGATAACGGTTTACCTTTGTTGATAGCTGGGCTACCTGGTTTGAGATTGTAATTGCTCTTTTTGTAATCGTTATTATTTGCTGCTTCTTTCACGAAATACGGATTATTTGCTCGCGAGCCAAAAGTATCAAGCGAATGCGCATCGCGGCCGTCAATCGAGTTCGACAATTTTGGATTATTCGCGATATCAGAAGCTCTACTTATAACTGTATCAGTCTTTGAAGGAATCTGTTTGAAATCCCACACCGACAAATTTATATCGTCTGACTCGTTACGGTAATATACGTTATAATCAAACCCTTTGAGCATATCGTTGGCATCGACATACGGTCTATTTTGATCGTTCTGAGATCCTTCAACACGCAGTGAATACGCGCGTTGATAATTACCGCCAGAAAGATCCTCTGCTCGAGCTAACGGCCGCGAAGATATAATGTTGTTATACAATTCAACGCCCGAAGTGTTCCAATCTAGACCCAGTCCCTGCGACCAGCTTTCGTTAGCTACACAGGACCCACCTTTCCAATAATTGCATCCGTCAATACGACTATCTTCAAATATGTATATTGGCCGATAAGTGCGAGATATGGTATTGTTATACACCTTAACATCATCGCTGCCGGCTACACGAATACCCGTACCGGAACTTTCGATTATATTAGAGGCAATTATACCATTACCAGAGACCTCGTACATGATAGCAAGCGGAGAATTAGTAAAGAAGTTGCCAACGATTTTCGTTTCTACGCAACCCTCGTCGCACCAAAAGCCAATCATACCTTCGCTATTGGCGTTAGCAGCAGTAGAATACGCTTTAGTGTCGCGAGAATAATCAATTATATTATTGCGGAACGTGAAATTTCGCGTATGCGTAACTTTGATATCGGCCATCGTACAATAAGCTCCGCAGCCAATCGTCAAGAAACCTTCCGCGTTGTTGCCATATAATTCACCGTTAGTAAATACTGTGTTGTGAGATTTGTTAGCCCCAACTCCCGAGCCGCCATTATCTATCGCCTTTACGCTGCGCGCCGTCGACGACTCTGCTTTGTTAAAGAACAAGCCTTGGCTTGCACTTTGGGTAACAATCATATCTTGAACTAGCGAGCCAGATCCATTAATACTCACCGCAGTTGGACCCGAATAAACCCCTCTCTCAGCGGCAGGATCGTAAGGATCCTGAAAACCCCAAACCTGAACAGGCGAATATTGAGCAACGTTAATGCCTTTCACGGAAACATTTTTGCCAGTACTAGTAAAAGCTCGCGCCCGCTCTGATATCTCGGTTACGCCGCTAGCTGGATTCTTGCCGATATAATAAGATATCGCATCTTGCTGGCCAATATTATAGCCGTCTGCATTATTGTTAGGAGTTTTGAGCGTAGTAGGAGTGTTGTCTTCGACATAAAAAGTATCGCTACCAGGCGTTACCTCTGCTTTGGTTTTAACCTGCTTTAGCGGCTCGTCATTAATGAAGACCTGTTCTGGGTAGGCCGCGGTACCTTCAACGCTTGGATTGGCATTTGTGGTACAAACATGACAGAAGTTGTGATAATTCCCAGTTGTTTTCCAGATGCCATTTTCACTAGTCCAAGAATTTACGACATTGCTGCCTTTTAACCAAACTTCTGCCCCCGGTGCCGCTTGAATAGTCACATTATCGTCAGAGATGAAAAAATGCGGTTCACGATAAATACCCGACTTCGCGACTACTGTGCCGCCACTACCAATAGAGCTGAGAGCTTTCTTAAAAGTAGCGTACGGCGAACCCTCGGAACCATTACCTGAGGTGTCGTTGCCATTCGGCGCTACCCACGCGACATTACTCGTTGGGACGGTGTAATTGGTTTTAATAAAAGAGTACTTTTTGTTAAGCTGCGACGCCTGAGCTCGCGGCAAATTCACCAGCACCAAACTTAATACCGCAATGAATACGGTTATTCCAACGCCAATACGGCGATATTTATATTTGATATTTCTCCTGTGTATTTTCATATACTCCTGCCTCATTTGGATTATATACATGACATAGTAGCATAAGCAAATCGAGCCAGTCAATAAATAATCTGTACTATACAATGATTTTACGCTATAATACCAGCAATGGGGGCGTAGCTCAGGGGTTAGAGCAGCGGGCTCATAACCTGTTGGTCGTTGGTTCGATCCCAACCGCCCCCACCACCATAATCAACCACAGAAATCAAAAAACCTCCCTTAGGGTAATCGGGGAGGTAATTTTGTGCACCTGTTTGTTTACATATCTAGAGTAGCAAACTTACTATCTAAACGCAAGCACTTTGCCACCACAAAAAACCCTCAGCTGACAAGCCGAGGGTTTTAGTAAAAACAGCAAAATTTATTTCTTCTTAGAGACTGTCAGAAAGCCATTGCGCGGGTTTTCTTTCACGACGCGATCCTCTGGCAAATCGCACGGCTCGCCTTTTTCGTTTTTCTCTACCTTAGTGAAAAAGTAGATGGTTTGCGGTTTGCCGCCGCGAAGTGTAACTTCAGTTTTGTGTAGATAATAAGTGACGCCCTTTGAATTCGTGTGCTTGTAAGCCATTGTTTTATACCTCCTATTAAGTATTGGTTTACATCTGTTAGCTTATCGTAACCTGCATTGAGTGTCAACACTTTGCACCCCTAGCTGCACCAGTCAAGCAGCTCGATATTTATAGCGCAATAATAGGTGCAATATTACAAGGCTAATCAAGCGCAGTACTATAACCACCAAAATCACTACCGCCAAAACTATCGACCAGCCAGCAAAATCAGGCGTCCAAAGCGGCGACGTATATTCGTGGCGGTATAGTTCAGTGTTGGGCAATTCTGGGTCTTTGAGTTTGTCAGAGGTGGGATATTTTGATAATTCGTTAACAAAGCATTGAATATAAGCCATCGACCAACCACTATATTGCGGATGGCAAACTGCCTCGGCCTGAGCGTGAACTCTTGCGTTCTCGGACGACGCTGCCGAAGCTTTCTGGATAGCCGCTTGCGAGTCGCGCTCATACTGATGCTGCAAATAAATCACGCCGCTGCTAGCATTCATATGAGTCGTTGAATAACGCTGCAAATCTTGCAGGCGATTAAATATTTGTGTTTCGTTGCCTGATTTGTCAGCTGTCGCCACAGCGCTGCGGCGTTGTATCATACCAACATTATTGATACGCAAAAAAGTTGCTGCCACAAAACACACCAGCACAAACAAAATCAACAGCTGCCAGGTCTTGACTCGCTCAAGACGCCGAAGATTTCGCCTCGCCGCGCGTTTATCGGCCATTATTCCCGCCCTTCATTACTTAATAGTATACCACGAGCAGCTTGATTGCGTTATAGTAGAAGTATGAATATTTATTTCTCTGGTATTGGTGGCGTCGCTATCGGGCCGCTAGCTGAGCTAGCTCATGACGCCGGACATAGCGTACAAGGCTCGGACGCGCACTCGAGTCTAGAAACTAGCGAGTTAATGCAGCGCGGCATTGTCGTCACTAATGACCAGTCTGGCGATTACCTAGAATACTGCCATAAGCAGCGCCGTATCGACTGGCTCGTTTACACCGCCGCCTTGCCCGCTGACCACCCAGAACTAGTGAGAGCGCAAAAATTAGGCATTTACACAGCTAAGCGCGACGAGCTGCTGCGCTACATTATGAGCGAGAAGAATCTCAAGATGATCGCTATTGCTGGCACTCACGGCAAAACAACAACTACCGGTATGATGATTTGGGTGCTGCGCCAACTCGGCGTCCCAATCAGTTATTCAATTGGCACCACTATCAGTTTTGGGCCGAGCGGGCACTACGCGCCGAACAGCGAATATTTCATATATGAGTGCGATGAATTCGATCGCAACTTCTTGCATTTCAGCCCATACCTTTCGCTGATTACTTCTATTGATTACGATCATCCAGATACATACCCAACTCAAGCCGCTTATACCAGAGCTTTCCAACAATTTCTCGGACAAAGCGAACTATCTATTCTCTGGAAGAAGGACACCCTTACCGGTCTAGAACCAGTCAATAAATCTTGGGTGCTCAAAGACGAGGAAGTTAAAAGTTTTCGCATTCCAGGCTGGCATAATCGAGCCAACGCCACGCTGGTTGCCAAAGCCTGCGAGCGGCTAAAGCTGGGTAATCCTGATATTGTGAAGGTGGCCGTCGAGAACTTCCCTGGTACGCAGCGGCGATTTGAGCGTTTGGCGCCTGGGCTGTACTCCGATTATGGCCACCACCCAGCCGAAATTTATGCCACGCTGCAAATGGCGCACGAGATATCCCGTGAAGTAACTCTCGTTTACCAGCCGCACCAAAATGTCCGCCAGCACGAAATTCAATCAATGTACACAAATGAGGTTTTTCGCTACGCTGACAGTGTATATTGGCTGCCGACATATTTGACACGCGAGAATCCGGATTTACCGATACTGACGCCTGCAGACTTAACCAAGAACCTCACCCGTCCCGAAGTACATATTGCCAGCCTCAACGATGATTTGTGGAAGTCTATCATGCTTGACCGCGAGTTAGGCAAACTAGTCCTCTGCATGGGCGCTGGCACCATTGACGAATGGCTGCGACAGCATCTGAAGATTTAGAACTTTACCGATTATCGCCACTGCCATGCAGTTGGCCGCGCTGCTGTCGGCTGGCTAGCTTTTCGTTATTAAGCCGCGCCACTTCTTCCAAGCTAGAGCCGAGCAAATGCGCCGCTGAATTGACATACCACAGCACATCACCTAATTCTTTGATAATTTCTGCGCGATCATCGGCAGTTAGTTTGCCCTGTTTATCGCGGATTAGTTTTTTGAACTTTTCCATCACCTCGCCCGACTCCCCAGCCAAACCTAGTATTTGCGCCATCAAATCAGCGCTGATATCGCCGTAGGCGTGATCGCTCGTTAGCGTTGAAATGGCTTTTTGCGAATAATCTTGAAAATTCATATTCCCTCCTGTTTATACGTATTATAACAGTAACTGCCAGCCGCGAGCTATTTGGTGTGAACCTGATTATTTGCTTTCGCGAGGGTTTGGCTTGTATCTAACTAAAAGCTCAGCTAATTTTCTCGCTTTTTGTCGAAGTTCTGGATCTTGCCAGTACCTTTCAATATAATCGCCGACAGCTTCTCCTACAACACAACCCGGAGTTTTTCCCTCCACTTTCGCTGCTGTTGTCAATCTATCAAACAAATTCCTTGACATACTCACTGAGACAGTATGTCCACCTTCACCTATTGGCGGACCCGAATACCATTTAGTAGGCCCTTCTATATCTCCTGTAATTCCATAACCTTCCGGTGCTTTTCTGATAGCCATAATATTCTCCTTTCGTTACCAGCAAATCATATCGTACCGCTGCTGCCGATTCCAGACAAAATGGTTGATATTTTATGACAATTTTATAATTTATGCTATATTACGGATATGGATTTTTCAATTATTGGCTTGTCTATTCGTGACAAACGCGTATACGAGGCGCTGCTGGCAATTCCTAATAGTTCGCTGCGAGCCATCGCAGAAACAACGAATATTAACCGCGGCAGCGTCTATGAATCTATCAAAAGCCTGC
>JABCNZ020000024.1 GCA_013333845.2 Candidatus Saccharimonadota bacterium | reverse complement strand
CCGCTATTATTCAACATTCTAGGAGCGCCAGACCAATAGCTGTTGGGCAAACCGGTTGTCGAAACTAACGAATCTAGCCGCCAGCCCGCCAAGGATTGATTAAAAGCGCGAGCACCGTTAAACATTTCACTCATCAACTCAGCTTTCGAAACATCCCACGACCCTATCGGCTGATTAAACTTAACTGCATTCTGGAACATTGCATTCATTGCAGTCATTTTACCAGTGTTCCAGTTTTTAATTGAATCGCTGCCGCCATTATTAAATGCTGTCGCATTATTAAATAAACCGCCAGCAAAAACAACGTTAGACACATCCCACGATCCGATGTTTTGATTGAAATTTTCAGTATCGCTAAACACACTACCCATATTAGTAATGGTCGAGGTGTTCCAATTCCAGTTAGCATTCTCACCCTTGAGAGAAGTATTGCCTCTAAAGACAGAGTATATCGAGTCAGTCTGCGACAAATCGGGAGTGTCAATCGCCTTTACATCCATATTTTCAGCACCGTAAAATGAAGCTACCAACGATCTCCATTTATTCTTCCCCCACTGATCAATAGAAATCATCTTCAGTTTATCGCCACCGTTATTGAGATAAAACTCTGGAAACACACCTCCGATACGAATCGTATACACACCAGGTGTAGCGTAGCTGCAAGTATAAGATCCGGTCTGAGCGGTTGCTTCGACCGTGCCATCATTATTACAATCGATAGTATAATTATATCCGCCTCCTCTTATCGGAATGACGAACTGGGTATCTGGCGACCCAGATTTGCGCGTATCCACGGTAAACACAAAATCTGTGTCATTGATGGCGTCGGCGACAGCTTTTGTCGGATAAAATATCGGACCAGAAAACGCTGCTAGCACACCTATTGTCACGGCTAACGCCTTGATGGCCAATCCAAATTCCAGCCTTTTTGTTTTCCAACATCTATTCATTTGATACCATTATACTTATACTTTATTTTTTTAGCAATATACTAATACTAATCAAGATAGCACACAACATTGCCATGACGTTTTGGAGCTTATTTAGTAGATTTCATCTCTGCTAGCACTACGAATCTTCCCCCTGTATCACCAGCTGAATGTGAGAAATAATTTAGATCATCTGCCGTATCAATTGGCGAAATGAAGATGTTATCACCAGGAACGCCCGCCCGGATAGCCAACGAACGATTAAATCCTTGCATATCCAGATAAATTCCGTCAGCCGTTTGACGGCAGAAATTTTGCCAATTCGTGTCATTTGTATGATTAAAATAATCCATACGATAATTTTTCTGTGTGATGCTTGGCGACATCCAAATTTGTAAATCTTTTGCCTGGCTGCCACGCTCGACAAAATACTGGACTGCCCTTGTCATCAACTGCGCAACCGTCGAATGCCGACCTAAATGCGCCAGCATCAGCGCCCGACGCTTTGGATCATAAATGACTGTAGCGATACAATCTGCCACTGGCAAAAACAATCCTACACCAGCCATTTCGGTATATAGCGCGTCAGCAAAAATCCCCTCGTTGTTGTGTTTAACCGTGTCAGTTTCAGTAACTTCGGCGATATTATCAAAAGTTTGCGCTCGATCATATGAAATCACGTGATAAACAACGTCGTCATACTTAACGCCAATTTGATCGCAAAACCGATGCCGATTCTCCAATACCTCAGCTACGTGGCGACCGCGAATACGATTGAGCATGGTGCCGTCATTTTTCGACGAAACCGCAACTAGCAGATCGGACGGAAAGCAGACGGGCTGATCTGCCGCAATCATCGCGCCCGCCATTCACTCAGTAGCCGCTGCCAATCGTCAATCGCCAAATCCTCAGCACGGACATCAGGCGAAATGTTAGCCTTTTTCAGCAACTGTTCGGCGCTAGCTTTACTGACACCCAGTCCGCCGCTCAAGCTAGAGCGTAGTTTTTTACGCTTAGCTGAAAAGCCAGCTTTGACAATGCGGAAAAAGTCTTTTTGGTCTTCAGAATCGACTAGTGGTTCGGTGCGGGTTCTCAATATCACCACCTGCGAATCAACTTTTGGCGGCGGCGTGAAGAACTGCCGCGGCACCTCAATATCTAGCTTTGCTTGGGCAAATAGCTGTGCGCTAACCGCTAAAATACTCATTTCGCTAGGCTCGGCTGCGATGCGCTGGGCGACCTCTTTCTGTACCAACAGCACCGCCAAGTTCGGTTTATTTTCCGCTGTCATCAGTTTCTCAACAATTTTGCTAGTGATATAGTATGGCACATTGGCAACCACTTTGTAGCCAGCCGGCAGCTGATTCAAATCAAATTGCAAAATATCTTCGTTAATCACGTCCAGGTTTTTGCCAGGAAACTGCCCCGGCAATTTGCACGCCAAATCTGCGTCAAATTCCACCGCCACCACGCGCCCGGCTCGTGCTAATAACCGACTGGTCAAGGTGCCAAGCCCCGGCCCAATTTCCAAAACCACATCGTCCTTGCTCAGTTCCGCTGCCTCGGCAATCTCCGCCAAAATCTCTGGGTCGTGCAGCCAATGCTGGCCTAATTCTTTTTTCGGCCCACGCGCTGACACCATCTAACGTCCGTCCCCGTTCGTCCAGTCAGTCGCCAGGTCAAACCCATGCGGATGCCGGGCCGCAAAACCGCCAGTATCATACACTTTACCAGGACCCATGCTGGTTTCCACTACCGAACAGCGTGGATAATTACCATAATTTGCCGCCACCAAAATATAGCCGTCCTTGTCTACCTTGGCACCGTCCACCCGCACCGTATAGCCACCGCCGCCGCAAGCATTAGCAACAATATTCATCGGTAAATCATAATAGGTTTCGCGGTGCGCCACACCCTTGGAGTCGGTAAATATCTGCGCGCCCTTGCCTTTAGTCAATGGATTTTTCGGCTTAGTACCGACTACTTCGATCTGCTTTTTAGGCTGCTTAATAATTTTGCTAGAAATTTGCTGACGACTAACTTCAGCACCATCGCGCGCTTCAACTTTATAAGTCAATTTGCGCAGCCCTTTAGCTCCCGCCTGCTTTACCTGGCGATAACCAAGAGGCTGGCTGTCGTCGCGTATTTGCTCAACTGGGAAATCAATTTCTTCCTCGGCGGTCACAGTACGCCGAGTTGCCCGCGTAATCCTCATTAGCAAGCTCGACCCATCCAAAGCGACATCCTCTGGCGGCGTAAATCGAACTTTATCCTCGCGATACAAAACAATCCCCGCAGCTTGCGCAATCTGTGTTGGCGTCTGCGCTGCCGTATTGACTCGCATGCGGCGAGCACCTTCGACTATCGTTATCGTCCGCGCCCGATAAATATTTATTTTGAAGCCATTGTTGGTAATCGGTGTATCCAGACCCGGTTCGACAATATCATGCTGTTTATCCAATCTTGCGCCGAATTCTTCTAGCGCTTTCTGCACTGTCGATGCCTTAGTGATTATCGATTGCTCCCGGCCACCGTCGTAAACGGTGACTATATGACTAGATGGTTGTGCTTTAGCCGCAGCTGGACTATCTGCCGCTGCGGTATTCGCAAAAAACGATAACATACCAGTATTAGAGATTGCCAAGACCGCACCAAAAACACAACAGCAAATACGTTGATAATATCGATTTAAGCTCATTTTATTCAAAATCACCTTACTATATCTCTATATTATAACAATTTATCTGTATAATGTCAAGAAAGGTTCTACCACCAGCCCTTCGCTTGCCATGCATTATAGGCGCCCGACCAACTACCATAGCGCCCTACAGCGTAACCATTAAATACTTTGATTTGACAAACTGGATCAGTCTGCCAATTCGGACAAGCACTTGACAATTTCGATAAGCTAGTCTGCCCCAAGCCATAATACGTACCGTTAGTCGCTGTTGTTCGCCAACCAGACTCCTTAGTGAAAATAAAGTTAGCGTAACCATAGTCGCTTGGCGAAAGACCAGCCGCCGCCATCCAATCTTCATGCGAGCCCGCCGGCAGACTAACTTTAGCACCAACAACTTCTACCTGCTTAACTGGCTGCTGAATAATATTGCTATTGATCTCGCGGCGTGATACTTCAACGCCGTTTTGGACGTTAATCTCATACGTAACTGTACGCTTGCCGTTAACCCCTTTGGTTTGAATTTCTTTGTATCCTTTATCGCGATTAACATCCTTGATCTGTTCAGTCTCAAACTGTATATCTTCGTCAACGGTAACTGTCTGCGTGCCGTTACGATATAAGCGGATATTCATGCCTCCAGATATTTTTGTATCTTTATTCGGAACAATGACGTCATTGGCAGACATTTTAATGTGCTTTTCAGCTAGCATCTCGCCAACGGTTTTGGCTTGCGTATAAGAAATGGTTTTTTTACCGTAGAAATCAAAATTGAATGGCGTTGCTCGCTTAATGGACAGCACTTCTGCTGCGCTATCGCGCATTGGACTATTAGACTGCGACAAGGTTAGAATATCTTCATCGCGTACAGCAATGCCAGCTTGTTTAACTATCTGCTTTCCAGTACGGTACGATGTAATAATTTTAGTGAGCTGAGAGCCATCCTTGACAACCACCGTTCGGGCTCGATAAATATTAACGTTATATGAATTTGCTACCAAGTGCTCATCAATATTTGGCTCGGTCCGATCGTTACGATCTAGTTTGATAGCTGCCTCAGCGAGAGCTTCGCGCAAGGTCTGTTTTTTGGTAATAAATCCTTTGCTTTGACCGTCATCATGAACGGTAATAATATGCTCGCCGGCCGCTAGGCTACGCTCGTCAGCCCGCGCTTTTGGCATAATCGCCGTATAAACAGACAATCCAGCCAAAGCTAATAGCATAGAGCCGGTAATCAGCCAACGTAATTTCATTCTCGCAATATTTTTCATACGTAGGCGCGCAAACTAGCGCGCAGTTATAATTATAGCAAAAGATTGGTTATTTTGCTACAGCTTCTCGAGGTGGGCGTATTCAACGTTGAGCTTTTTGACAGCACCGTTATCGAACTTCACGCTAACTGCTAAGCCGTCAATGTCAATGATCTCGCCATCGCCAAATTGCAGCGAGCGCACTCGATCGCCAATATCATAGTTCATCACCGGCTCGTCAAAATCATTATAAGCTGGATTCGAATCAATAGCGTTAGGTTCAACCGCGAGCAATCCCATACCCATATCGTCGAGAAAACGCGACGGCTGATTGTACGATCGCAAGCCGAATTGCGCACGGCTCTGCGCGTACAACAGATATAACTCTTCACGCGCCCGCGTCATACCCACGTAGCACAAGCGCCGCTCCTCCTCGAGATTGCGCGGACCCTCTTCAAGCGCTCGCTCACTCGGAAACAAGCCATCCTCCATACCGACCATGAAAACCACCGGAAATTCCAGTCCTTTAGCGGCATGCAAGGTCATTAATGTGACTTTTTCACCTTCACTTTGCTGATCGACGCTGCTCATTAGTGCTGCCTCTTCGAGAAAGTCTGGCAACGTCGCGAAAGATTTAGCGTCCGCTATGAGCACGCTCAAATTATCATCACGCTCTTCAGCCTGCGGCGTTCCATCCATGACATAATCTCGATAAGCAATCTTTTCAAGCAGCTTTTCAATAATATCGCTTGGGCTAGTATCAGAAAGAACAAGCGCCTGCAATTCGCGTAGAATCTCACCCAGACGCAATAATGATTTTTTGGCGCGCGGCGTCAAAACGCTAGTTTGCTCGACATTCACCAGCGAAGCGATGATGTCCATATTGTTATCGTTTTGCCATCGTAAGAATTTCTCTAGACTAGTCGCGCCGATACCGCGCGCTGGCACATTCGCAATTCGACTAAAGCTCATCCGGTCGTTCGGTTGATATAATAAACGCAAATAGGCGATAATATCCTTAATTTCCTTTCGATCATAAAAGCGCACGCCGCCAACCAATTGATATGGAATTCTTTGCTGCATGAAGGCACGTTCAAAAGCAAAGCTCTGCGCATTCGTGCGGTACAATACTGCAAAATCACCGTAGCGGCGAGCACCAATCGAGGTTTGAGCCGCAATACGGCTTGCCACCACGTAAGCCTCCTCGGACTCATCGCGTACTGCTTGAACTTGTACTGGCGCACCATTGCCAGCCGCTGTCCAGAGTTTTTTGTCAGTCCGTTCGACATTCTTGGCAATAACCTTTTGCGCCGCCTCTAGGATAGCACCTGTTGAACGATAATTTTGCTCTAACTTGATCACCTTTGCGCCAGGAAAGTCTCGTTCAAAATTAAGAATATTTTTGAAATCCGCCCCGCGCCAGCTATAGATTGACTGCCAATCGTCACCGACCACGCAAATATTACGTGTATCGTTAACTAGATATTTAACGATAGCATACTGCGCAGCGTTAGTGTCTTGGTACTCGTCAATGAGAATATGCTTGAAGTACTGGCGATACTTTTGGCGAATTTCACTGGCATCGCGCAGCAAACGCACTGTCTCGATCAACAAGTCATCGAAATCTAGCGCGCCAGCCTCGCTACGTAGTTGCTCGTACATGTCATAAATCTTAGCAATATGCTGCTGATTCGGATATTGCGCCGCTGCCGCGTAATCATCTGGCGTGAGTAAATCATTTTTAGCGTTAGAAATTGCCGCGCTAACAGAACGTGGTTTGAGTTTATCAGGAGCAATTGACAGCTGCTTCATCGCTTGCTTGATCAGTTCTTGACGGTCGGCTTCATCATAAATAATAAAATTCGACGGCACGCCAATCGCTGGCCCGTCACGCCGCAAAATTCGCACACAAATCCCGTGAAATGTGCCCATCCATGGCATGAATTGCCGCGTATTAGGCTGATCGATCAAAGCCGACAAGCGCTCGCGCATCTCGCGAGCTGCTTTATTAGTAAATGTCACCGCCAGAATTTCGTTCGGCCAGACTCTTTCGTGTGTCAATAGATAAGCTATCCGATGAGTTAAAGTTTTAGTCTTACCACTGCCAGCGCCCGCCAAAACCAACAACGGACCATCCGTATAAGCGACAGCTGCTTTCTGCGCGTCATTAAGACCATCAAATATATCCATCACACTCATTATATCGCGTTAATAGCGAGTCAGGAAGAAATAGCCAGCGCCCGCCAGCGCACCCAAAGCCAAGAATACTATGATCACCAAAAACCATTTCAAGCCTGAATGACGCGATTGCTTATGTTTCTTGTCGTCCTTGAACTCAGTGTAATATTCAGAAGTATCATAAATAGCGCCTGATTCAATTTCGTCGATGGTTTGCTCGCGGGGCGGATCTGGTTCTGTAGTAGCGGACTGTACAGGTGAATCTACCGTCTGATTTGTCAGGGTTTCAGCTAGTTGCTCGGGTTGCTCGCTCGTATCTTCTACATTAGCAACAGAGGCTTCGGCAGTAGGAGGGTTAAGAGTTTTTTCAACAGGCTTTGGCTTACCGCCAATCGGCATAAACCGATGTTTTTTAGGAGCTGGCGCGTCTTGTGTTCTAGCGTCATCTTCATCGTTTTCGGCTGAAGCGTCCTCAATTGATTGAATGTCGTTAGCTCGCGATTCTGCTTGCGAAAAGCCAATCTCGTTACTAGCATCTTGCGCGTCTTTCTGTAGCGACTCAACAAGCTCGGCAGACGGTGCAATATCCCTACCGTGCGTACCGCCGATAGAATACGATCTTTTTTCGTTTTTGCTGTCGTCTGCCTCATCATAATCATTTTTGTCTTCAAAACCAGGATTAGACTGTGAAGCTTGAGGCAATGCGCTGCTACCGTGAAAAACTCGCGATTCAGACGATTGCAGTTCGCTAGAAACGTTATTTGTATTTGCTGCTACATTTTCCTGAATAGAACTAGCGGCAAGACGCTGAGTGCTTCGCTGGCCAGTTGGTCCTAATTGTTGAGACGAGCCGCCAGAAATATTAGATGACACATTACTTAACGACTGTGCTGGCATCGTAGAATACTTAACTTTGCTGGCGGGGTGTTTGTTGACACCTGGCTGCGAACTAACTATGTCCATGAAACGGCCGCGACTCTTAGTCTTCATTTTTTTTGGTAATCCTGATCGGACTGGCACAGCTCCGCCAATTGCCGCTACCTGCGGCGGTGTTGCGGCTTGTGGCAACGGCTGGGGAGCTGGCGATGGTACTGAACTATTTAGAGCCGAATTTTGGACAACAGTAGAAGCCTGAGAAGCGACCGGCACACCAGCCGAAGCTGAAGCACCGTTTGTTGGCAAAGTCTGAACCTGAGCGGTAGGCACCCCAACAGCTGGCTGTACTGGAGCTGCAGCCGAAACTGGTACGCTAGCTGTTGATACAGATAAGCTTGGCTGCTCAGCGACGCTAACCGTTGCGGCCGGCGAGGGTGAAGCCGTCATATTCGCAACTGGACCAGGACCAGGAGCTAATTTACTAGGCTCAACTGAAACTGGCGCAGCATTAGAGGAAGGATTTGAAGGCGTAGAGACAGCCGGCGGTGTTGGCGCCTCAGTATGTTGGCCGTCCTCTTTTAATAATCCGCTCTTGGACATAGCCTCGGTAATTGAACGATCTAGCTCGTCGAAGTCGAATTCTGTCATGGCTATTTACCTCTCTTTACTGGTAAGAGTGACATATCTTCACATTTTTTGATAATACCAGCAAAAGCATAGACATCTAAGCTTGATTCACCGATAAGCAAACCATTTACACCAGCTGTTTGCAAATACGACATAGCGTTATCAAGATTAACACTACCACCGTAAAGCACGCGGACATTCTCGGCGGCAACTTTGCCGAAAAGATGCTCAATTTGCCGACGAATATATTTAACGGCGCGTTCAACATCGCGCGGTGAAGCGAATTTACCAGTACCGATTGACCACACTGGCTCATAAGCTATAACAATCTGGCCAACCTCAACGCTCGTGATATTAGCTAGTCCTCCCACCAACTGATCGCGAATTACATCAGACGTTTCCTTATTGGCTCGTTCTTGGGCTGTCTCACCAATACACAATACAGGCGTAATATTATTACGCACTGCCGCTTGCACTTTGCTGCGAATATCTTTACTGCGCTCAGCAAAGATATGCCGGCGCTCGCTGTGGCCAATTATGCCATATTGTACGATACCGCGCAGCTGCGACGCTGATACTTCACCAGTGTAAGCACCGCTGTCACGCCAATAAAAGTTCTGCACTGCCAGGTTAAAGTGATGGTGTTGCACCTGCATATTAAGCGGCTGGAGCGCTAACATGGTCGGTGCCAACACTACCTCAGTATTTTTGAGCTTGCCAACCAGCTTGTCGAGTTTATGAACATACAAACTCGCCTCATTGACAGTGAGGTTCATTTTCCAGTTTGCAATAATAAGTTTCTTGCCCACGTTTTATACTTGCTTATGTTTACCCTTGCGTCTAGTTTACTACAGTTATTAACGCTCGTCTAGTTTTTTGCGTGAAAACACCCCGCCAAAAGCGAGGTGTCTCTTAAACTTTACTGCTTTTACTCAACAACACGCACACGTAATGTGTCGGTACCGCCGGCTACACCCGACTGGCGGCCGCTGACAACAACCGCGGTCAATTTGTCGTCGCGCCCGAAAGTGCCCCAATCAAGCAATTCTTTGGCTAATTTTGTACCAACATGCTCGCCCTCTTTACGCACATATGAGCGGGTAGCGTATGATAAAGCTAGCTGTTGAGCCACACGCTTATTCGGCGTTACCGCAGCGATTGGCAGCTCTGGACGACAGGCAGCAATCCGCGCAGCCGTCGCGCCAGATTTAGTTTCGGCGATAATCACATCGGCGTCTACTTGGTTAGCTACTACTACCGCAGCATTAGCAATCGCATTACGGCGGCGGTTCTTCTCGCCATATTCAATCGGCATGTCATTCATCGGCCAGCGCGACTGTGTGTAGCGCACCGTCTTGGCCATCATTTTGACTGCCTCGACAGGATAGCTACCGTTAGCTGTCTCATCAGAGAGCATTACTACATCAGTACCAAGGATTACTGCTGTTGCTACATCGCTAACTTCGGCGCGAGTCGGCTCTGGATTATCGACCATACTGGCTAACATTTGCGTTGCCACTATTGATAGTTTACCGTATTTGCGACACAAGCGAATTGCTTCGCGCTCAACAATCGGTACAATCTCGGGACTAGTCTCGACCGCTAAGTCGCCGCGCGCAATCATCACGCCGTCAGCAGCCTTAACTATTTCTTTGAGCGCTTCCATCTCGATAGCTGCTTTGGTCTCAACTTTCGCAATAATCTGCGCTGTCGAACCGTGGCTTAGCATAATCTGCCGCAAGTTATTGATATCGTCTGCGCTCTGAATAAAACTGAGAGCTACAAAATCAATATCTTTATCGGCGCCAAACTCTAAGTCAGCCAAATCTTTTGGCGTTAAAATATCGCCGCCAAAGTCGGTGTCTGGCAGATTCAATCCTTTACGGCTCATCAAAAATCCATCGTTCAGAATACGAATCTTGATTGCTGTATCGCTAACCCGCTCAATCATCTCGCCGCGAATCTTGCCGTCGAACAGATAGACTGGTTCACCGACCTTAACCTTGTTAGCTAGATTATATTGAATCGGCAAATTCGTACTGCCATCGTGTTCTTGAATTGCATAATCGAGAACGATCTCGTCGCCAGCTTTAACATCTAAGTGGTTGTTATTTAGAACACCGAGACGAATTTTTGGTCCTTGTAAATCTTGCAAGATTGCTACCGTTCGGCCAACTTCGGTGCTAGCATCACGAATCCACTTGATCTGATCAAGTCGCTCCTCGTACGATCCATGGCTAAAGTTCAAACGAAAGCCATTTGCGCCAGCTTCAATTAATTGTTTGATTTTCTCTGGTGAATTTGTGGCTGGCCCCAGAGTCGCCAGTATCTTAGTCCTTTTAAATGTATTACTCATAGATAGTTATTATACTCTAATATGTTCCACAAAAATAGTACGCCCAGACTAGGACGTACTTGACAAGTGCAAATTTATATTATATGGTGACCTTACCGGGAATCGAACCCGGATTGCCAGGATGAAAACCTGGTGTCCTAACCGTTAGACGATAAGGCCGCACTTACAGATATCTTAACAGATTGGCCTTATTTGCGCAATAAACAACTGCTAATACCGCGGTGGCAGCTCGGTTGTGGTGTCGGTTGAAATAGAACTGTTTGCGTTAGCTTTATTATAGGCCCACAAGTACGTATCCATCCGCGCGTTAATAATCTCCGCTGGCGTGGTATAACCATTCTCATTGCCAGCCGAACCGTCAGCTCCGTGAGTACGGCGCAGCTGCAAAACACGCGCCGACACTACCCCATTAATCTGTAACGGCTTGTCACAAACCGTCGATTTCAATCCGCTAGTATAATCAGATCGGATCAATGCTGATCGAACACCACTCTCATCAACTTCGCAGGTAGAGATCACACCGCCCACGCCAGCATTAGTACCCGAAGCAATTAGCCAAGCATCAATATTAGTCACACTATCCTTAACAATGATATTGCGCGCATAAATTACAACCTGCGGCAATTGACTAGCGCTAGAGAAATTACCAGTATCATAACGTATGTCGCCGTCTACGACCACCGTCTTGTCACCGGCATCAATAATAACCGACCTACCCATCCCAATAGTGCCGCCCGACAAATTCACGATTGCTCGCGACGATGACAATTTGTACGAGCCATCTAATCCGTTAAGCGAGATATTCTCGCCCGCCAACGGACGCTGAGCGCCAAAATAACTAGATTTGACAGTATTTTGCGCGCCGATAGTTCCCCATTGCCCATATCTAGCCTTATTATTGGCAAATGTTAGACCATTTAACTCGCTATCTGCCGCTATACCCAACCGCGATGTCGTACCCATGCCAGAAAGAGCACCTCCTGATGCCGACACAACATTTGACCGGCTATACGAGGAAATTTCTGGCGCAAACATGCCATACTCACCCCAGCTGCCGATCGAATGAGTATTACCACTCATAGTCAGCGTACGCGCGCCGCCAGTATAGATGCCCGACTTATACTGTTGGGTGATTAAAGCATTCGCGATATTGCTCGACCCAACACGCACATCGCCACCCCAAATTTGTACCATTGGCCTCTTGGAAATGCGGTAGCAACGCGGATACGATACGCGGCGTTTTGAAGAATCTCCCGTTGTATCCCAGTTATACTTATTAACAGTAGCTACCCGGCAAATTACATCGCCGATCTTGTATCGCGCCGTATCAAGCGCCGACGTATCAATAACTTCAGTCCTGTCAAAAGCACTCTGCTTGTTATTTGTTGGTGTACAATCGCTGATTTTACCAGACAACTGGGGCTGAGAGTTAAGCCAAGAGCATGTGTTCACGCCCGCGCCATAGGTCGTATCGGCATAATGTCTGTCTCCGTCATTCTTATTGAATATGCCATTTAGTATACTGCCCAGTTGACCATCCGACATTTCCGCAGCCGATCCAGTGAAGGCAAACGTAAAGACATCGGCATCACTACTACCGCCAGCTTCGCGACGCCCGCCCGTATTGTATATAGTGCTATCTAGCGTTGTCGCATTACCTTGTTCTAATACACCAATAGCCGTTGATCCGCCCGCCGAACCAACTCCTGGCACCAAATTAAAGTCCGAAGCCACCCTTGCGCAGGCAGGCTCGCTAGAGGCCCAGTCCCTACGTACTACCGAGTCTGGCCACGTCCACCATATCTGTGTACATATATAAGACCCCGCTCGACTACCGTCGCTAGGCGCGCGAATCTTCATACAATCGTCACCATCCCGACCACTCCAAGTATTTGTGTTATTAGGACTTTGCACTAAGTTATTAAGCGCCGACCGGCATTTATTGTTATAAATATTACTGACCGCTCCGCTTGCAATGAGAACTCTATGTCCATTATTGCTACCACCGCAATGGCGCCAATCCTTACCGGCACAGCTAGCAACATCGTGCAGATTATTAAAATATGCCGATTCTATAACTACTTGTACGCTAGAATTTGTATGCTGATAATTTGAATATGGAGTATTCCGAAGAGTCGCTATGAACTCGGCCTGTTTTCCAGGAAAGACATCAGGCTTACCATCTAGATGCCGCTCGGCGTACGGGCGAGAAGTACCGAAAGCGTTAGAATTATTATAATTCGCATAAGTCTTGTTGTCGGAACGATTATAGATATAGCTTTCGCCTTGGACTTTCCAGCCGCTAGGTCGCGGCTTACGGCGTACCCACAGCGAGATATTGTCGGTACCGCAGTTAACATGAGAACCGCTATAAGTGTATACTTTATTACCTCTCATGACCGCCAAACAGCTTTTCGCACCAAACGTAACCAGCTCTGACGGGCCGCCAGGTTGAGCGACACCGTTAACGTCAGCTCCTAGATTTAACTGATCCCATTCGCTTTCACCGTTTATCCATTGATATTCAGGACCACCGCCGCCATAATAACCCCTATTAAAGAAATAATTGCCGTTGCCGTCTATATGACCTGCTGGATTGGTTACCCAAACAGACCTGCCCTGCCCGTTGAAAGTGAACAGAGAGTAAATTCTAATTGGATTACGAAATCGTTGGGTGTTCCACGAGCCTCGTATGGTAAAGTATAGTGTTGTTGCATTCCAGTCCATCTCGATCGGGTTGGTCGGCGAAGACCCCACCATACTGAAATAATTCGTATTATGATAAGACGCCCACCAGACAGCGCACGGGTGATTAATATAATCGCCGCAAGGATCGCCGCCCCAAGCTTGCTTCTCCATATCGTTACGTCCAGAATTCCAACCATAAACTGCATACGACGTATCGCTTCTCAGAAAACAAACAATACCTGCGGCCACTACAATAACAAAACAGCCAAGCCACCACTTCAAATCATGCAGCAGCCCCTTGTGCATTATTGCTTATTCTCCGGAACTGATTGCTTGCTGCGCAGCAAATTTAACTGCTCAACATTAACTGGCACTTTCAGCCTGCCGCTAGCGTATATTCCTTTGTCTGACAGGTTTTTTATTTTGTTATATAACTCGTCCGTCTTCTGGCTATGACCGTTCGCATCTGCGGTCGTATGATAAAAATACAAAGCAACAACACACGTGGCGTCATCAGCATAGTGATTCTTTTTTTCTATTTCGCCAGCAATCTTCTTCAGATTATCAGGGGAAGATATACTACCATTAAACTTATCAATGATATCATTTCCGCACACATTATAGTAAACCAGCGTGCGCTGTTCTGGCGTTTTTACGCCGCCGTAAAGATATCCCAGTGCTGCCGCAGCGACAACAGCTGCTATAACCGCCAGGCCGCCACCTATGATAAATCCCGTCTTCCTCTTCATAAATAAAAGTATACCATTTATGCTTTGCTGCCGTCCAGAGCTGGCGGCGACTTTAACTCCGCAATCGGTAGCCGAAAGCCAAAAGTACTACCCTTGCCGAGCTCCGATTCGAAAATCATCGTACCGCCATGCCCTTCGACTACTTTCTTCGCCAAGAACAAGCCGATCCCCGTGCCGTCCGGCCGCTGCCGCCGAGCATTGTCGCCGCGAAAGAACTTAGTGCCGAGTTTTTTCTTGGCAGATGGCGATACACCCATTCCCTTATCGATTACCCGCAAAACTGCCTGGCCATCTTCAATTGACAATCGGACCTTTACCGTATTAGCGTCTGGTGAATAATAAATAGCGTTATCAATAAAATTCATAATAACTTGGCGAATCTTGGTGTCGTCTAGATACAGTAGTGGAAAGCGCGCTGGCTGGCGATACGTGACCTTGACCTTATGCGTATTTGCTACCTGATCTACGTTCGCAACCTCTTCGGCAACCAGCTGCGACAAATTAACCGCTGTGCGATTGATAATAAACTTACCAGTCTGCAAACGGCTCACGTTCAAAAAATCACTAACCAATCGCACCATCCGCTCGCTGCTGCGAAAAGCCTCTTCTAGCAGCTGCCGCTGCGGCGGTGTAATCTCGCCAGCGTCGCCCTCAAGAACCATACTCAAGTAACCTTTTACGCTAGTCAGCGGCGTCCGCAGCTGGTGGCTAGCCATACTGACAAACTCA
Source organism: Candidatus Saccharimonadota bacterium (assembly GCA_013333845.2). Taxonomy (GTDB): domain Bacteria; phylum Patescibacteriota; class Saccharimonadia; order Saccharimonadales; family Saccharimonadaceae; genus Saccharimonas. Next base: position 2,545 of record JABCNZ020000024.1, on the reverse strand, counting down.
TCTTTAGTGGCATCCAAGGCCTGCAATCTTTTGTTGGACTGGCGCAGCTGACTAGTCGCCTCATCGACTTCCTTCTCTAAATTTCCAGCTAAGCGGCGAATCTCCTCTAGGCGAAACATATTCAAAAGTGCCACCGATAGATTACGCGCCAAAACATCAAACAGCTCAAATTCCTTACCGCGAATCTCGCAGCCGTCACGCCGCTCGCCAATTACCAGGCAACCAATTTTCTGATCAGCAACGCACAGCGGTAAGATTGCTGCAATACCATATCGAGCATAATCACCAATGTCGCCAGAACCAAGCGTCTGCGAGTCCAACCATGCCGGCACATTACGCTTGCCAGCAATATACGGCTGGTGATATTGATCGCAAAAAGCCACGCCAGCAAAACGTACTTGCAGTACACTAACAAAAGTTTCTAAATAGCTATTTAGCAATGTATCAATGTCTTTGGCATCAACCATTTTGCGCGTCAGAACGTCCACAACTTGCTGCGAACGATACGATGGACGGCGAACTCTACCAAAAAACCGCTTCATTGCTTTTATAGTACACTTTTCTCGACGATAACGCTAGAGCTTACTCGAAAAGTAACCGGGATATGCTATTATAAAAGCATGACAACTATCGCTATTATCGAGGACGATCAAGTAATCAACCAAATGTACCGCATGAAGTTCGAAGCAGCCGGCTTCGAAGTGGTTACCGCCAGCGACGGCGAGACTGGCGTCAAAGTGGTTCAGCACGCTAATCCTGACATTATTTTGCTTGATCTGCAAATGCCGAATATGAACGGCACCGAAGCGCTGCGAAAAATCCGCCAGCAGCCCGCTAATGCTAATACGCCAGTTATAATCCTAACCAACCTAGGCGAAGAAGAGGCACCTGCCGAGCTGCGTAACCTAGGTATTCATAGTTATATCGTCAAGGCTAATCTAACACCTAGCCAAGTTGTCATCCACGCCAAAGAAGCACTGAACGATAAGCGATAGAATTACTATAACTTACCGACTTGCCGCAAGCACGCCTCAATCAAATGATCAAATAATACTGCGTATGTCAACGGACCGACGCCGCCCTTTTGCGGTGTAATCGTAATATCGCTGCGCTGGCGAACCGCATCGTCAACATCGCCGACCAATACGCCGCCCTCGCTCGCCGTACCAGCATCCACCACTACCGTCTCTGGCGCGATCATTTCGGAGGTGATCAAGCGCGGCACGCCGGTCGCTGTTACAATTACGTTACATTTTCGCAAACTATCCGCGGTAGCTGGATTCGCTTTGTCGTAGACCTGCACGTTTAGACCGCGCTGCTGCCACATTTTTTCGAGCGGTGCTCCGACAAGCTTACCACGGCCCACGATAGCAATTTGCTTATCCGATAGCTCGATATTATACCCAGCCAATAGCCAATCAATTGCCTGGGCGGTAGCGCTCGGATAGATACTACTAGACCCTAAACCATCAACATCTTTCTCTGGCGCGATTAATTGGCACAGCTTTTCGGTCTGCGACACGTCATCAATCGGCAATTGCAAAATTATCCCCTGCACTACTGGATCGTTGTTAGCTTGATCAATCGCCGCTGCTATATCAGCTTGCGCGACTGCTTGTACGTTAACATCAATCAGGATATCTGCTGCGTAACGTGTTTTCATCCGAACATACGTTTGAATCGCTTGGCTAGCGTTTTTACTCATTATAATAACTAGTTTTGGTACCACACCATATTCTTGGCGTAGATTTCGTACTTGACGCGCTTGGCGCTGCTTAATAAAACCTTGCAGTTCCTTGCCATTTAACTCTTTCATGATATACTGTCCTTTCTATCATCAATAAAAGCTGCCCATTGCCGGATCTTGCGCAAAATGGTTTTGAGCGGTAATTCGATTAACATATCCAACACCATCGACACAATATTAACCTGCGCGTATTTATCACTCATCCACCGGCCAGCGACTACAAACGGCAAATACAGCGTATCGCGTACAAAGGTAAAGCCGTTGCTAGCACTGCGCACAATCTCGAGATCGCGAATCAACCGGCTCAAGCGAAAGCCTAGGAAGCTCGCCGCCGAGAAAAATACAAAGAAAATAATAATATGCACTGGTGAAAAACCAATCAACGTCAGCAGCCAAGTCGCCAGCGCGAACACCGCCAGACTCATTACGCCATACATAATCGAAAACATCGAGCTATACGTCCGTCCCGCTAATTGCCGCCGCATCAGTACAGTATTATCGCCGCCGTAGAGCATCTGATCGACCCGTTTAATCAGCGCTTCGGTATTTGCGTATCCCGGCACATTCAGCGTTAAGCGCAGCAACACCATGTATATCGGCGGGAAGAACAAATTGATCATCAGCACCAACCACTCAATTTGTCCGTGCGCCCACAGGTCATACGGTACTTCAATAGCGATGCCAATCAAAAACTTAGTAATTACCAAGAAGACCACGCTGCGCATAATAGCCCGGTTAATTCGCGCCATCATGCTAGAATATTCACGGTTCACTTGCCGCTCAAATTCGTCGAGAAAT
>JABCNZ020000023.1 GCA_013333845.2 Candidatus Saccharimonadota bacterium | reverse complement strand
TCGTTTAGAAGTGCTTGCTGAAAAACTGCGCGCTGGCACGCCAATTAACGAAATTTCCGGCGTCGATCCTGACGATATCGCTGATTTACACCTTTTGACCGCCAAGCCAGTAATTTATGTGTTCAACGTCAATGAAGAAACCCTGGCTAGCGAAGACAAGAAGCAGAGCCTGCGCAATCTCGTGCCGCACGCTCGCAGCCTATTTATCTGCGCCAAGCTTGAGGACGAAATTAAAGGCCTTAACCCCAGCGATACGCTCGAACTTTTACAAAGTTACGACGTGCCAGAAGCCGGACTAACGCAAATGATTCGCGCCGCCTACGATTTGCTCGGATTGCAAAGCTATTTAACCGCCGGACCGAAAGAAGTCCGCGCCTGGACAATCCACCAGGGCTGGACCGCTCCGCAAGCCGCTGGCGTCATTCACACTGATTTCGAGAAAGGCTTCATCGCTGCCCAAGTCGTCAACTACGACGATTTGGTCGCTGCCGGCTCAGAGGCTAACGCTCGCGCCGCCGGCAAAATCCGCACCGAAGGTAAAACTTACGTCATGCAGCCAGATGATGTAGTTGAATTTAGATTTAACGTTAGTAAATAATTTAGCATTTAATCGCTTAGATTTGATATAGCTTAGACCAATTTGCCAGCGAATCACTGGCCAGCCGCATAAGCCGCTAACAACTTCCAGCTTTTCTCAATATATAAAACCGCTCCAAGTTGCCGTGCGCGCCTTTCACTTCGCTATCTGCTTTATTAATAATTATGAAATTAGCACGCGCCCACTGCTCGAATTCGCGCAAGATTGCCCGCCGCACGCCGTCATTCTTGACGACACCGCCGCGAGTCAGCTGTTGGCGCTGCGCCTCAAACTGCGGTTTAACCATTGCTACTATCGTTGTATTTTTATCAACGATTTTCGCAACGTGCGGCAAGATTTGCCTCAGACTAATAAACGACACGTCAATCACTACCATATCCGGAGTTTCATTTGGCACAAAATCCCGAATGTCAGTTTTTTCATACAGCTCAATTCGTTTATTGCCGCGTAAGCTCGGGTGCAGCTGATCGGTGCCGACATCCACGGCAAGCACTTTTTTTGCCCCGTGCTGCAACGCAAAATCGGTAAAGCCGCCCGTGCTGCTGCCGACATCCAAAACCGTCTTGCCGCGAAAATTCAAATTAAAAGCTTTCACCGCGCCCGCCAATTTTAGTCCGGCCCGCGACACATAACGCTCTGGTGCTGTCAACTCAATTGATACCGACTCATCAACGAACAACCCTGGCTTAGTTGCCGCCCGCCTGCCAACGCGCACACGTCCCAAACGAATCCAATTCTCGGCTTCCGAACGCGAGCCTACCAATCCGCGCGCCAACATTAATTTATCTAACCGTTGCTTCATTCCTCAATTCTACTATGGATACATAATCCGCTCAATGTCGCGGGTCATCGCCGCAATCGCTGCGTACGATTTACCCTGAGTCATAATCGTCATCACGTAAGTACCGCGTGGATGCCGGACAATCGCCGTATCGTGCACGTAGTTCCACAAAAAGCCAACCTTATCATAAACTTCGCGCGCTTGGCTACCCGTCGGTATACCATAACGGTAAGGATGGTGCGACAAAGAATACAACAGCCGCTCGCGCTGCTCTCCGCCAATTAGCGAGCCAGTCTCCAATCCGACCATGAACTTCGTCAGATCACCCGCCGATACATGAGTTGCCTGCGCGTGCGTGAAAGTCACTGCCCGCGAAAACCCTAGTCGGTAAACAAAATCGTTCAGATTTTGCCGGCCAAATCTATCTAGCCATGCCACCGCGCATGGATTAGTACTGGCAATAGTCATCCGATCAAAACATCCCGACACCGTCGTGTCAAGCATCGGGTCGCTCCAGCTAATTCCCCCGGCATTTATCTCATCAAACAAACGTTTAGCAACAAATAACTTATAAGTACTAGCGCTAACGACACTCTCCTCGGCATCGGCATCCGCCGACCAACCGCTGCCGCCCAACTGGCGAATCGAAAACCAAGCACCATTACGCGCCTTATCACGTACATAAGCTCGCAGGCCATCTTCGGTAGGAGTATAGCGGTTATTATAAATTACGCTCGGCTCTAAATCAGTCATCGCTGCCAAGATCACACCGCTACCTTGACCTCTCAGTAAATAATCAGTGACTGGCTGCACTATTGAATCAGCGTCAACCTGCCTACCCTTCTCACCCGTCGTCCGCGAGACTTCTCGCCCGTTCTCAATATTGATATTTGTCTGGCCAGCCGGATGTCCAGCTGCTTTTGACCAATTATCAATTGAGCTTTGTAGTTTTTGCCTGTTAATCACCAGGGTCGTGCCACCTTCTGTTGTTTCACCAAACTCTAACCACGAAGCTTTCTCGGCATTGCCAACTGCAAACGTCTGATCGGCAGCGTGAATCGTCAAAGGACGAGCCAACGCTTGCTCGGCTTGATTACGGACAGAAGCGAACGCCGTACTGCGGCGCGACGCCTCTTGCAACTTGGCATCAATTCGAAGCTCCGTCATGCCAGCAAATGAATACTTAGCCGTTTGCAGCACGTTTTTGATAGCTTGCGCGCTCACCAAATGTCCTGGCACATCATTAACCGCCGTTAGCTGACCGTCTTTAAACGCCACGCCAGCGTTTATTGGCGGCCGCGACAGTTGCGAACTAGTTTTTTGTGCAAAAACCTCTAATGTCGGCAGCGCGAAAGCTAGATCTAGCGTTTGCACATTTGGCAGCTGCCAAAATATCGAAAACGGCACCAAACGTAGCCAAAAGGGATAGTTCGCCAGTCGACTCGCCATCTCTTCAGCCTTGATATCAGCACCAGCTTCACTCAGCGTATAAACACCGCTCGGTTTGCCACCAATAATGAATTTAATTTTCGATCGCTGGAATACTAACATCGCTTGGTTAGCCAAATCTGTCTCACTCTGCCAACCAACCCAGCGGCCATTCATCCGTGCTAGCGGCAGCGCTCGATCAAGCGGATACAATATTTGCACAGCCAAAATCGCCGCTACAACAAAAAACGCCGCCCAAACTAACATCCGGTGACGTTTTTGCTCGGGCATTGCCGAACGATATGTTTGTTTAACTTTTTTGTGCAGGCGTTTAGCACTTGCAGCGGCACGCGCTCGCTTGTTAGTCATATTTACATTTTAGCACGCTGCGAAACACTTATTTTAGTTTAATAAGCTATTTCTTGCGTTCGCGATACTCGCCTGTAGACGTGTCAACCGAAATAATATCGCCAACCTTTATAAAAGCTGGCACCTTAACGACCGCGCCCGTCTCAAGCGTTGCATCTTTCAAAACGCTGCTAGTCGTATCACCTTTAACCACCGCCTCTGTATAGGTCACTTCCAAATAAACATTCTTTGGCATCTCGACGGTGATTACCTTGCCGTCAAAGAATTGCAAAGCCAGCTCGTCGCCCTCTTTCATGAAGTTTTTAGCTTCGTCAACCAAATCGGCCGACAACTCAAACTGCTCAAAACTATTCGGATCCATGAAAAAGAAAGCTGAACCGTCATTGTATAAATATTGGACAGTTTTGCTAGTCACCTCGGCTGGCTCAATCTTATCTTGGCCTTTAAACGTTTTGGGAATAACCGCACCAGTAATTAAATTCTTCAATTTGACATTAACAATAGAACCGCCGCGGCCCATCACTTTCTGGTTGTAGTCAATCACTCGATACGGTTGACTGTCGATTTGGCATACTACGCCTTTTTTCAAATCAGTTGGTTGATACATTTCATCTCCTTTTGCGTCTTTAGAAATACCCTTCAGCGCACGACAAAGCATTTCGTACGCTGGAAAATTCCCTAATCTCGCGTCACAAACGGTAGCAGAGCCAGATGACGCGCCCGCTTTACCTCGCGAGCCAGCATCCGCTGCAATTTAGCACTCAAGCCCGTCTTGGAAATTGGCTCGATTTGGCCGCTCACCGGACTAATATAGCGCAACAGTGTCTTCACCTCTTTATACGAGAATACTACTGGGGCATCCTTGCGCATTTTTTTTGCCATATTTTATAATCCTTTCTAATCGTTAAAATGGGATCTCGCTTAAGTCGATTGGCTTATCGTCGATATCCTCGACGACCACATCTTTGGTGCTAGTCGCTGGCGGCGGTGTCGATGCTGGTGTATTACTGTCGTTGCGACCACCAACAAAGTTGAAATCTTCGACAACCACCTCGACAGCCGACCGTTTATTACCATCTTTATCTTCGTAGCTACGCTGGTCGAGCCGGCCGCTCACCAAAAGCGGCGCGCCTTTTTTGACATATTGCGAGATAATCTCGCCTGGCTTACCCCAAGCTACACAGTTAATGAAGCTGGTCTGGTCTTGCTGCTGTCCGTCTTGGTTGCGCCAACTACGGCTAACCGCCAAACTAAAATTAGCTACGCTCTGGCCGCTCGTCGTCGTTCGCAATTCAACATCGCGCGTCAGATTTCCCATTAATATTACTTTGTTAAACCCCTTTGCCATGATAGATCTCCCTCCTATTTATGGCTTAATCTTCGCTGCTTTCAGTCTCGCGCTCAGCCGCGCGTTTCTTGGCCTCTGCCAAAGCAGCACGTGCCTTATGATCTATTTTGACCAATAAATATCGAATAACTTCGTCGCTAATATTCAGCGCATTGTTAATCTTGAGCGGCGCGTCTGCTGGCAGCTCGACATCCATCGACACATATACCGCAAAATCTTCGCCTTTGATGCTGTAAGCGAGGCGATTTTTGCCCCAATTGTCCTCGGCCTTAACCGAACCGCCGTTATCGGCGATCAGCTGCTTGACCTTGCTAAGCACCGCGTCCAAATTCGCCTCCAAATCAGGCCGAATAAGAACCGTCAGCTCGTATTCTCTCATACATTACCTCCTTGGTATCCGTACGGATGGTTACGTTATCTCACGCAACCTTAGGTTTAATATCACTAGTATTATAACCTATCCGCCGCAAAAAAGCTAGCCGCCCGCAGCCCCCATCGCCTCTGCAGCAAAAAGCAGGCTCCGCATGCTATATATACTACCCAATTTACAAAAAAGAGACCTGCTATGGCTAATTGCTAAGTATGGTTAGCGGCATATTCGTCGCCATACATCATACTACCCAGAATATTTCGATCGATAACCTCGACAAACTCCGCCGCTGTTTCTTTAATATTTTCTCTAACTTCTAAACTATCGCCAGCTTCTCGGCAGCTCTGTACGTTTTTCCACAATTCCTCAACAATATCAGATCGGATAGTCTTCATCACAGTATACGGATTATTTATCGCTAATATCGTATCAACATCCATCTGAGCAATATGTTCCGCCAATTTTATAATAGCAGCATCATCTGAATTCTGAAATGCTCGGCGAAAACGTTCCATGCCGAGACCGCCCGGCTCATCTTTATACTCTTCGGCAGCCTGGCAAATTCCCTCTAAGTTCTCGTCTATGATACTAAACAAGCGCCGCGTGCTACCTTCCAAATCTGATTCCCTGTCGTCAACAGTCGAAACATATTTCGATAGCTCTCCTTTTGCCTGCACTAGAAAATCCCGGATTAGCATTCGGTTGCCAATTCCCTCAAGAACTACATTATGCGGCAGCTTTTCTGACGCATCCTTAATCCTTGCAGAATCTTTTTCATCTAGTCCAGCGCGAAAATCAGCAGACAAATGATTAACGGCTTTTTCAGCGATCCCTCCCATATCCTCATAGTATAGCATGGCTGTCCCCTTGCTTTGCTACCAGACGCCCGCGCCGGTACTGGCGGGCTCTTTCGATATTGGTTAGATTAGCTCTTGTCACCCCGTCTTTGCGATACGGACGCACAATATTCGTTCCCGGAGGCATATGAATGTCCTTTACCCCTAAACGCTCAGCCTCTCTAATCATTTTCATTATCGTGGATTCAAAATCGAAGTCAACCGCAGAGTGAGAACCAGTTATATGCGCTTTCTCTCCTGCTACCGCGGAATAATGCGCCGAGAAATACGCCTTAACAGGGATCTTTTCGCCGGCATACAGCCAATCGACTGAAAGCCCGTACTTTATCCTTTGTTTATTAGCTGCAATCAATTGTACTTCAATTTGATCTTTTATTTCGGGATATTGGCCAATCAGCGAAATGTAGACTTTCCTAAGCTGCCAGCCGCTAATAGTCCAATCGTCCAGCAGCACAACCCTCAAATGCTCTTTCTGCGTCTGCGCAATATCATCTCGATCAACAAGAATCCTGCCGCCGTACTTTTCCCAATCTTCCTCGGTGAAATTGGCTAATATATTGTCAAGTAAATACTCATCGCTCTTTATCTGATTATCATAAATCATCTTTCCTTGACTATTTTTTGACTTAGCAATCTCGCCAGCGATAACGCAAATTTGCAATTTGGCATCCACCTCGAGGAGTGCTTTCCAATTGGCGGCAATGCCAGCCACCGCTTCCTTGTATTCTTTTTCGCCAATAAACGTCAAGCTCTCGCGCATGAATTGGGCGTCAACTGCATATTTACCACCCAAGGCTTCTATCTTGGCAAGAAACTCATCAAGCTGGTGTAGCATTTCGTATTCTGTCAGCTCCGCCCTATCGCCCCTATAATAATCTTCTGATGTTTTAGTACTTAAAGACTTGTCCGCTCCAGCAATATACGTGATAATATTACTTCTGCCTTCCTTATCGTCTTCCAATTGATCAGCTAGGCGAGGAGCAACCTTGACTGACTTTCTCAATTCTAATAGCCAAGCCGCCCCTTCAGGGCTGATTTCATTGTTTGCCGCGGCTTGGTCAATCTCGGGCTCAACACCTGGCGATTCCGTCGGTATCAGGCGGTATTCATCAGTATAAGAACTACTGCTCTGCGCTGTATTTATCCCTGGTTCAATACCTAGCTCCCTATCATACCTATCCGCCGAATATTCTGACATAATTTTGGGACTTCCATTCTTAGGAATAACCAGCACTGGCGTAAGCTTTCTTTTGAGACGCCTAAGCCTTCCCATCGCTGCCCAAATCAGATCAATTACTGGACGTTTATCGCCAGCTTGCTCGGCGCTATCATCTGAAGTACGCTCAAAATCTTCGCGCATAAAGCTTATCTGTCATTACGACCGCCAGGCTCTTGCTGCAGTACGAATTTTTCCCAAATCCGCCCCAACGTGTTGCACGTATCAAGATTCGCGCCCTGCGCGGTAATCTCCTGCTCAGTAGCCTCCTGCGAATCATCTTCACCGGGAACAATTTTGTATACACGGCACTCGCCAATCCCTCCATTTTTACTAGCCTTGTATTCAATACGATACGTGTCAAATTCATCTTCAGACAGATTACCATGACTATCAAACCGAGCCAGATTAACATCCATAGAAGCATCACCGTCACCCTGCACAATATGATACATCACACTCGCTACATCCGCCAAGTATCTCCTCGCAAACACCTCATAATCGTCAGGTCTCGTTGGCTCCACTTCTGAATCTGGCCTGTCGATGCCATCACATACTTTTTCACTCATTGTCTATCTGCTCCTTTCTCATATACACACGTCCATCCATTCCAGGTTTCCGCCATTGTAAATGTTCCATCCCCTTCATCGTCTCTAGTTTCAATATTAGCATAACCTGTTTCATCTACCCAGTCATATGTTACTCCATCTAAACCGCTAACAACCCTAGTCCACGGAAACGCCTTAGAAATCGCTACCACCGCACCTCTGCGCCGCTGAAATCCTTTGCCAAGCGTAAGAGGCTCAAATCTATCCTCTTCTCGTACAAGCGGATGACACGAATTTAGTACAATAGTATCTATTACCAAAGCCGTAACAAGATCGCGCAGACCCTTCTTATTACGCCACTCCTGAGAATCTGGCGATATTCTTTCACCAAACGACATGGTAAACGCATCTTCGCTGCCATGGCCAAACAAGATGACCGCATAGAACGTATTACTGTTGACGCCAGCTCTCTCTAGCTTTTCTACTATACCAGATAGCATATCGGTATGGCCTATCTCAACAGCAAACATGTCGGTAGATTTTATGTTGTGATATTTATACGCGGCGCCGTTGTGATCGCCGGTAAATCCCCTGATAATTATCGTTGCTGGGTTGCCAGATTCCGTACGCCCAGTCTCTAATATATGCAGCGTGCCTCGCAAGACCTCTGGACTCCAGTCAGAAAAATGCGTTATCCCCAGCTCTTCGCCCAGCCTGTTGGCGTTGCTCTGTCCAATCTCGCGAATGGTTTGGATATAGTCATTGTACCTATACACCTGATGATCTATACTCTTAGAAGAGTACGAATCAACCATACCTACAATACCGCAAGTCATTATCTTAGGATCCACATCTGGCAAACGTCCCTCAAAGTACTTCTGTATCAAATCGCACCGTCCGTAGACGTCGGGCTTCATCTTACCGCTATCGCCATCATACAGCTCTGTCTTTTCTATACAGTATTTGATGATCGCCCGATCAAGCCCCTTTTCTTTATCGCCCTGTTCGTTAACCAGCCGGCGCAGCGGCTCCGGGAAGTCCTCTCGATCTCTGGCGTCCCGCGGCCAGCGCTCCGGCGGAAAACCATGATCTGCCAGCCAGGCTGCGTACTTATCAAACCCACGCCAACCCTCTGAATTTGCAGCAGATTCAACCACCTCGGCCACCTCATTGATAATTATATCCCTAAATTCTTCGGTTATCTCCTCGGGCAGCATAGATTCGGCATTCATTAGTTTAATCACAGCGCCCTCATGTTCATAGTCGTAGTCAAAATAGTCGCTTTTGTTGCTGTCATCTTTGAGAGAATATATAAAATCAATCTGTTTCTGCATAGCACGGCGCGCATTATCTGCAAGTTTTGGCATGTGCTTATAATGCTTTCTAAAAAGCGCCGCAACGTTATCTTACGCTAAACCCGGTAAATTAGGATGATAGCGAACATATGCTTCATCGAAATCTTCCGATCTCCAACCAAACCCTTTATCGTTCTCTACTATTTTTCTTATTTCAGGTATCAGTTTTTCTATTTCTTTATAGTTGCCGTTGGCAATACTTCCTGCAAAATCAAGGTGGTTCCTGGAAACAAAGCTGCTATTAAAGCTGTCAACGTCAGCCCGAAAAACCCAATTATCATCAATCGCCTTAATCCTTTTCAGCGTTTCCTCATCAAGTATTTCCTTGCCAACCTCAGGATTGGTAGTATCCGTATCACCACCCGCGGCATCAAAGTTAACACTACTATCGCCAATACCAGGATATAAATTTTTAAACCGAGATACTAGACCGGTCACAGCGCCGCCTATTCGCCGCAAGAGGAGGTCTTTTCTATTAGTCGTTTCCGGCAGATGAGGTTTCTCGCCAGTAGAAATAATTGTTTTAGCCATGTTAGTTTATCTTATAACCTATAATCAATCATAGCATAATATGCTAATAATGTCAATAGAAGCGCTTGGCAATTATATCCTTACGATTATCTAATCGTATATCTTAAACCACTTTACCAGAAAATCTTGGCGCTTCTGCCAACGAGTTTTGTGGTCAAAATCACAATTATGCTATGATACTAGAATGCATATCGCTATCCAGGGCCAAGCTGGCTCTTTCCACGACCAGGCCGCCCGCCAATGGTACGGCGCTAGCGCCAAACTCGTTCCCTGCACAACCTTTAGCGAAGTCTTCGCCGCCTACGACAGCGGCGACGCCGACGCGATCGTTACAGCGGTCGAAAACACCCTATTTGGCAGCATCAACGAAGTCTACCGTTATATTGAGGAATGCAGCGCACCGATCATTGGCGAGATCAAGCTACCTGTCGAGCAAATGCTAATTGGTCTGCCAGATGCCAAAATCAGCGATATTACTGAGGTTTATTCTCACCCGGTAGCCCTTTCTCAGTGCCGCTATTTCTTACAGAAACACCTACCGCAGGCAACACCAATTGAATTTTTTGATACCGCCGGCGCCGTCGAATTTATCAAGCAAAACGGCTCCCGGCATTGTGCCGCTATCGCTAGCCAGACTGCCGCTGAATTATATAATTTGCCAATACTACAGCGTTCCATCCACGACAATCCCGATAACATTACCCGCTTTTTAGTCATTGAGCCATCTGATACCCCAAAGGACGCTAATCGCGCGTCGCTGGTCATCACCACCGACCATCAGCCTGGCGCCCTCGTTGAGGTGCTGCAAATCTTCGCCAAGCGACATATCAACCTCGCCAAGCTGCAGTCACAGCCTATCGTTGGGCGACCTTGGAAATATAAGTTCTTTATCGTTGTCGATTGCGCCGGAGAGCCGCTTTATCAAGCTATCCGCGATATCGAGCGCAGCAACCACGAGGTGACTGTCCTCGGCGAATATGTCGGCGTTTAGTAACCCTAGAAATCACCGCCAGCGCTAATCTCGTCCACGCTAGATATCAATACTTCGCGCGGCCGCGAACCATCAGCTGGACCAATAATTCCTTGCTCTTCCATTTCTTCAATGATCCGTGCTGCTCGCGAGTAGCCGATTCGTAGCTTCCTCTGCAATAACGACGTCGAGGCTTTGCGCATCTGCACTACCACTTGCACTGCATCTTTGAACATATCGTCGCCACTATTACCACCGAAGTCCATCACTACGCCGCCCTTACCGTTTAGCTGCACTGGCTGGCTAACGATTTCATCATTGTACTGCGGCGGCGCCTGCATCCGCAGCTGATCAGTAATCTTGTTCACCTCGCTGTCCATCACCCAAGCGCCCTGAATACGCTTCGGCTTCGGCATACTAGCAGTTTTGATCAGCATGTCTCCCTGGCCCAGCAATTTCTCGGCGCCGGCCTGGTCGAGAATCGTCTGGCTGTCAGTCTGGCTGGCCACCGTAAAGGCAATCCGCGCCGGTACGTTTGCCTTGATGAGGCCGGTAATCACGTCAACGCTCGGACGCTGCGTCGCTAGCACCAGGTGAATACCAACCGCCCGCGCCTTCTGTGCCAAACGAACAATTAAGCCCTCGACATCGCGCTTGGCTACCATCATCAGATCAGCCATCTCGTCAATCACAATCACAATATACGGCATAGTACCCTCGTCAACTTGCTGTACATTACCCTTTTCATCGGCAACGCCAATTTTCTTACCTTTTGCCTTAGCTCGTTCATTATAAGTTTTGATATCGCGCACCCGCTCCTCGGCCAGCAAGCTATAGCGACGTTCCATTTCGTTAACCGCCCATTTCAGCGCGCTCATTGTCTTTTCTGGCTCAACAATCACTGGCGTCAACAGGTGTGGAATATCCTGATACGGCGCCATCTCGACCTGCTTCGGGTCGACAAGAATCAGCTTCATGTCGCTCGGCGCGTTACGATACAGCAAACTGCTTAGCAGCGTATTAATCATCACCGACTTACCAGAGCCTGTCTGTCCGGCGACCAGCAAGTGCGGCATTTTGTTAAGTTCGCCGACAAACGGCAGTCCTGAAATGTCTTTACCAATCGCAAAACTCAACGGCTCTTTGCGTCGGCGCCATTCAGCGCTTTCCAGGATTGAACGGATACGCACGTCAGCCGCTTTTTTGTTCGGTACTTCGATACCGACAGCTTTTTTACCTGGAATCGGCGCCTCCATGCGCAAACTCGACGCCGCCAAATTCAGCGCAATATTGGTTTCTAACGCTGTAATTTTACTCAGCTTGATGCCCGCCGGCGGACGCAGCGTATACTGTGTTACCTTAGGGCCGATATTAGCGCCTTCCATATCGACGTTGATATTAAATTCGCGTAAAGTATCCTGGATAATGCGCGCATTCTGCTTGATATCGCCCGCATCAGCTGGCGCTTCTTTCTTTTCAAGCAAATCAAGACCAGGAAATTGCCAGTTCGGGTCGCTAACCGCCAGCATCGCCATTTTGTCGTCGCGATCGGCTTCGGCTTTTTTAGCTTGCGGTTTGATTTTAAGCTTCGCACTTTGCTTGCTATCATCTTGTGATACTGTCGGTACGCCTTCATTAAGCTTGAAATCGTCCATCTTGCCGTGATCATCTTCGGCAGCTTTGCGCATAACCTGGACATTAGCTTCGTTCTCTGCCTTTTCGTTGCTGGCTACTGTCGTCTTGAACATTGCTGCAATATCGCTAAATCGCAGTTGTAATACAAACAACAGCGTAATCGCAATCAGCAAAATATAAATAAAAACACCGACTGGTATATTGACCAGTGACAAGACGACTGAGTTCAAACCATCGCCAACAACACCGCCAGTCGACGGCGCACCCTTTTCGCGAAACAGCCCGAATAAGCCGCTGAACCAAATAACTATCAAAATTGAGGCAAATTTCATGACTGCTGGCAATCGGTTGTTCTCGGCGCCAAATATTCTAACAGCTACATACAAGCCGACAACCGGCACTATATAGACCGCCCAGCCAATCGTCCGTTTAGACACTTCTAGCATTTGATTAAGTAACGGACCGCCCGCGCCGAACCACGATACCACCAGCAATGCCGATAATGCCATTAACAGCACCGCCGCAACCTGCGGCCAAAACCCCGAGGGTACTTCATGCTGCGGCGCTGGCGCTTTCGCTGCTTTGCTAGCGCGCGCCGCACGGGTTGTTTTAGTCGATTTTCGAGTTCGCGTCGTCTTTTTCTTTGCCATAACCGTTAACTATTGTACTCTGTTTATATCTAAAAGGGTATACTACTATTGTAGCATAAATTACTACAAAAAGCAATAGCGCTATCTGTTAGTACGAGCGGCTATCTGAGGAATCTAACTTTCTATAAACAGTCGCCCAGTCTAGACCAAGAGTATAAACTTTACCTGTTCCTACGACCTGCGCGCCAACCAATACTGCTGCTGTCGAATCCGCACCATAAGTCTCTGATAAATAATCAAGTACACTCAAGCCGCTTGGATAGCGCAAATCTGGAAAATATTGGCGCAGTTCTGCGATACTTCCTTTGACAAGCTCAGCTTTCTCTCTGCTAGACTCAAGGTTTACCATTAAACTCAATACATAGCCATCTTGCCGCAATGATTCCGCACAAGATTCAAACCACTCAACAACCCTTTCTACATCACCTCCAGACATTCTCTCAATACCAGCTACCCTAGCAGCCTCTTTTTTACGTTTTTCTTCGTTCGCTTGATTTGTCTTAGCGTCATCAAGCAGACGTTTTAACTGCTCTCTCTGTTCTTCCTCTGTTGACCTAAAGAACCTATCACTTTCTTGAACTTTTCTGTCATATCTATGCTTACTTCCAAATACAATAGAACCTTTGATGTTTCCTTCATTAAAACCAAGAGCTTCCAATATGGCCAGCCTTTCTAAAGCCGAACTTCCTAGTTGAAGAGGTTTACACAGAAAGCTATCCCCAGGCAACTCACCACTAAGTACTTGTCTTTCTATCCCATATTTTACCCATCCGGATCTTTCTGTATATCTTGCTAGTTTACTTTCCCTATCTTCTGGAGGTATTTTTCCTAGTCTAACCCCTTTGTCTATTAGTTTTTCCGCTGCCTGCTTTTTACTATCTTTAATGTCTACTTCTACCCGTAAGCCTGCCAGCTCCAACACTTCTTCATATCCAGGTTCTGCCCGCAATTCGTCTGCCTTATCAAAGACAGCCAGAGCCTCCCGCGCTTGCGGATTGAGCTGATCTCTTGGCGGAAGTATAGGCCAGGCGTCCGGACGAGATTTTTCAAAATAAACTCTAACTTTTGGATTTGGCGTAGACCACGGTTCAATTGCAGCGAGTTCTGGACAGACACTAATACTTGCTAATGGCGTTGATAAAGATGGGGGGTATTCTTCATGTCTTGATCGTAACTAAAAATAGTTAATATATCAATTTTATGTTACAATATCTAATTTTATCTAGAAAACCTCATGTACATATCTGTTAGTACGAGCGGCTATCTGAACGGTCGCGCGGCACTACTGTCTCGGTATCAGGGGTCTGTTTGCGCGGGAAACGCTTGCCTGACGGCTGCGGCATCAACGGCTGGCCAGCAGATTTAGTTTGCGGGGCGCGGCCGTGTGCTTTCGCTGCGCCGCCAACTTCATTAACCACTGGAATGACAATCGGCGTTCGCCGCGTCTGATCATACAAAATATGCGTTACTTCGTCTTTGATTTCTTTTTTGACCACCTCTATGTCATACTTACCAGAGTAACTGCGCGCCGCTTTCTGCTTGAGATATTGGCGAATCATTCCCATTAGCTCTTCATTATCGCGCATGTAAATAAACCCGCGGCTGATAATGTCTGGACTGGTCAAGAGCCGCCCCGTACCGCGCTGAACCGTCAATATAACTATAAATATACCTTCTTGACTCATGTGGATACGGTCTTTGAGCACCACTTCGCTGACTACCGCGCCGGCATCATCATACATCGTACCGCCAGAGTGAACAATGCGGCCAATTTTGTGCGCGCCATCGCTAGTAAACTCAACTATATCGCCCGGATCACAAACAAATATATTTTGCCGCGGAATACCGCATTCTTTCTCGGCCAAGCGTGCATTGTGTACTAACATATGAAACTCGCCGTGATTAGGCAGATAATACTTCGGTTTAACCGCATTAATCACCCGCACGTGGTCATCGTAATAGCCGTGACCCGATAGGTGCAGCGGCCCGATACCAGTTAGGTGTGTTTTGCCATTTTGAATAATCTCGCCGCCCTCGCGCATCAGGCCATCAACTGTCCGCACTACGTATTTTTCATTGCCAGGGATCGGGTTCGAGCTCAGCACTACCACATCTGAACCCTTAATTTTAACGTATTTGTGCGCCCCTGTCGCCATCCGGTTAAGCACCGCATTGAACTCGCCTTGGCTACCAGTACAGACGATTGTTATCTTGTTATCAGGCAGTTTAATCAAATCTTCCATCTTAACGACGGTATCTTTCGGCACTTTAATCACGCCCGAACGCAACGCCACCTCTAGGTTCTGAATCATACTAAAGCCAGCGAACGCCACTTTGCGGTCGTGCTTTTTCGCTTCCTCGAGAAGTAGCTGAATTCGATGCAATTGGCTAGAAAAGCTACTGACAATAATCCGGCTCTTCGACCATTTATCCATCACCTCGCCCATACTGTGCTGAATGTCGAATTCGCCGTGCGTATGCGTACCGTCGCTTTCACAGTTAGTCGACTCGTTCATAAACAGCAAGAAGCCTTCTTTTTCGGCGATTTCGCTAATCCGATTGAAATCGAATTTCTTGCCATCGACCGGATTTTCTTCAATACGCCAGTCGCCGCTCGAGAGGATATTACCAACTGGCGTCCGCACTACTACGGCAGCTGCATCTGGAATCGAGTGATTAACGCGTACCAACTCAACGCTAAATGAATCACAAAGTTGTACAGTATCATGATTTTCTGGATTTAATTCGTGATATTCTGGCGTGAAAGCGCCATCAGTTTCTTCCATCGTCCGCTGCAGCATGCCAAGCGTGAACTTCGTGCCATAAACTGGTGCTGGCAATTTCGGGATGATATGCCGAAATGCGCCAATGTGGTCGAGATGGCCGTGCGTAAAGACGTGCGCTCGAATCCGATGCTTATTTTCTTCCAGCCACTGAGTATCAGGAATTATATAATTTATACCCGGATAATCGCTGCCCGGGAACAAGAACCCCATATCAATGACGATGATATCGTTGTCGTATTCAATCGCCGTCATGTTCTTGCCGATACCCATCTCGCCAACACCGCCAATCGGGATCACCTTCAGTGTTGGCCGCGGCGCCCGCGGACGTTTCGGCTGGTCTTTTAGACTGAATTGCTTGCCGCCATAGCCGTTGTATACTGATTTATTAACTGGCACATTAATCAAATGTTGGCTAGCCTGCGCATTCACGCCTTCCGACATCCGCCGCTGCGCCCGAAAGACTTCGCCTTTGCGCGTAGTTGTCGCGTTCAGTACAGTATTGGTTGATTTTTGTTTAACCTGCAAAGGACGTTTACCAGTATCGTCGCCTTTGGGGGTTGCCAGTCGCCGCTGACCCATATTGTTATACTCCTTTTTTTATTACAATAATCTAAAAACCAGGTAGAGAGGTGCTTTTACTCGCTAGAAATCCCTCTCGTTAGTAGCTTTATTCTAGCAAACTGACCGTTTTTTGTCAAAAATGACCCTACGCCAACTAAAATGCCAGCGCCGTTTCCCCAAAGACGCTGGCATTTTCTAAAAGCTTCAAAGAGGTTTAATCGTCTCCGTCCACCGAAGTATGAGCGAATTTTCGCTTGCCGCGGTAGATGAAGAAGCCGATCATCAGCAGATTAGCCGCCAGCAAGAATCCAGCTAGCACCCACATGCTATCGCTATAGAACGAACTGCCTAAACCTCCAGAAATAGCCTGGCGCAGCGCCCGAATGGAATAAGTCATCGGCACCAGCGGATTGACCGCTTGGAAAAAGTCGTTGGCTGTTTGAATCGGGAACGTCCCCTCGCTCGACCCCAGCTGCAACACCAATAGCACCATCGCCAAGAAGCGTCCTGGATTATCCAGCACAATTACCAGGAGCGACACGATCGACATATAGACAAACGACGTCAAATAAATCGCCCCGATGAAATTCACCGGATGATCTGGCACTAAGCCCAGGCAGTAAACCATGATCAGCATCAAAATTGTCGCCTGAATGAAAGCCGCCACGCCAGTAACCGAAGCTTTGGCTAGCCACCAGCGAAAGGCGTTTTCTTGCTCGGCAAAAGTTTTGCGGATTGGATAAATAATATTCAGAGCAATCGCCCCGACAAACAAGCTCAGCGAC
>JABCNZ020000022.1 GCA_013333845.2 Candidatus Saccharimonadota bacterium | reverse complement strand
TCCGTAACTTCCTGCGTTTGCTTCGTCGGCGACTTGCCATGATGGGCGCTGCATTTCCCTTTTAGAAGTATCGCTCAATAGTTTGCCTGAGCCGACTTGCAGAGCAGCAAAGAATTTCACCAAGTCATGTGCTGTTGAGCAAAATCCCGTGGCTGGCTGCAATACACCAGTTGTGATGTGCTGAAACGGACGGCGCTGCTGGCGTAGATCAAACCTACTATAGCCAGTTGCCATACGAAGTTCTGGCGAATATTCCGTGGTGGTTTGTTTCAAATCAAGTGGCGCGATAATGTTTTCCGTCACAAAATCAGCGTACGATTTGCCGCTAGCTTGCTCAATTACCAAACCCAGCAAGCCAAAACCAAAATTGGAATACTTGAATTCGGAATTTGGTTCGAATACTAGCTCCGATTGCATGATTTGCTTCTTGAATTCGTCTTTATCTGGAAAATCTCCTTGGAACTGCCAAAAGCCTGACGCCTGACCGTCGCGAATCACGCCCGCCGAATGGCTCAACAATTGACGCAAGGTTACGTCATGCCAACGCTGGTCGCTATGCTGCGCCAGCCACGGTAGATGTGTCGTAACTGAATCATCAATGCGCAACTTGCCATGCTCCTGCAGCTGCATCACGGCCGTGGCAGTAAATGTTTTTGATTGTGAAGCAACGTGAAAAAGGTGATCGGTCGTTAATGTCTCATTATTTTCTATATTTGCCAGGCCATAGACTTTATGAAAAACCACCTCGCCGTCTTTGGCTATCGCCACCGTAAATCCCGGCCAGCGCGCCCACTGGCTGCGCAGCATTAGCCATGAGTCAATAAATTTCAGTGTTCGTTTGGGAATTGATTTCATAGCCTGCTTGTACCTCCTAAAATATTACGCTTCTTGCGGCCACCACTTCAGCACAAAATCCCGGTAGCCTGGCGCAATTTTGTCAGTAGCTTCGACTTCTGTTCGCGTCAGCCAAACTATACGCTCCTCGCCTCCATCACACGCTCGGTCCGGTATTTCGATGTTACCGTCAACCATGGCCGTGTAGCCAAGAATAATTTTATGATCTTTGACGGCACTACCTCGCGGATAGCGCATATAGAAATCAGCTGGCGTCGCATCAATTGTGATACCCAGCTCCTCGCGCAGCTCTCGCTCTAGCGCCACGTCAGGCGTTTCGCCAGCGTCAATATGTCCGCCCGGCAAGCCAAAGCCATCATCGTGCGGATAATACATCAGTAGCACACGCTTGCCGTCGCTGCTATACAGCGCTACTTTTACGCTAACTTCGTGTCGATCGTACATTGCGCTCATAATCCCAATTCCTTTAGCTGCGCTGGATCAACCGTTGATGGCGAAGCCATCATCACGTCGACGCCGGAGCCGTTCTTTGGAAAAGCCAAGGTTTCGCGGACGTTCGTTTCGTCGATGAGCTCCATGAGGATACGGTCAACACCAAAGGCACAGCCAGCGTGCGGCGGTGCACCGTATTTGAAGGCGTTGAGCATGGCGCCAAACTTTTCCTCGACGTAGCTTTCACTAAAGCCAAGTAGGTCAAACACTTTATATAGCACTGCTGGGTTGTGGTTGCGCACGCCACCGGAGCAAATTTCGTAGCCATTCATCACCATGTCGAACTGGTCAGCCACGATAGCCAGTTTTTCAGTATCGGTCGTCGCCGATTCCAGCGCCTCTAGGCCGCCCTTTGGCATGCTAAATGGATTGTGGCCAAAGTCAAGCTTCTTGCCGTGGTCGTCCCACTCATAAAACGGAAAATCAACGATCCAAGCCAAGGCTACCTCATCCGATTTTTTCAAGTTGAAATTAGTGGCAAATTCGTTTCGCAGACGGCCAAGCACGGCGTTGACGACTGGGCGAGTGTCGGCGCCGAAAAAGACTGCATCGCCATCAACTGCACCAGTTTTTTGTTGGATTGCCGTAAGTTCTGTCTCGCTCAAGAACTTGGCAATTGGTGATTTTGCCTCGCCATCTTGGTAAGTGATGTAAGCTAAACCGCCCGCCCCTTCACTCTTAGCAATGTCAGTGAATTGGGCGATTTGCTTGCGGCTGAGACTGGCGCCATTTTTAACGCAAATCGCCTTGATACACTCGGCGTTCTTGAACACGCCAAATTCGGTACCCGTAAACACATCGGTTAGTTCAATCAGCTCCATGCCAAAGCGCAAGTCCGGCTTGTCCGAGCCATATGTCTCCATGGTGTCGCGGTAGGAAATGCGCGGAATTGGACTGCCGTCACCGACCGCGAGACCGCTCAAGTCCAGCAACTTCTTGCCCGCAAACTCAGTCGCGAGCTGCCGCATCAGCGGCTCAACCTCCTGGCGAACTTCCTCGCCGTCCTCAACAAAGCTCATCTCCAGATCCAGCTGATAAAACTCGCCGTACAATCGATCAGCCCGCGGATCTTCGTCACGAAAACACGCCGCCAACTGATAATATCGCGGTACACCGCCAACCATCAGCAGCTGCTTGAACTGCTGCGGTGCTTGCGGCAGCGCGTAAAACTTGCCCTCTTGCAAACGACTGGGGATGAGAAAATCGCGCGCGCCCTCGGGGCTAGAATTTGCCAAAATCGGCGTCTGGATTTCGATGAAGTCGCGATCGTCCATATACTGATGCATGCGCCGGTACATTTCAGCACGTTTTTTCAGCATCTGTTGCATCTTCGGGCGACGCAGGTCGAGGTAACGATACTTAAAACGCAAGTCCTCGCCCGCTTGGTTTTCCTCGGCAAAGGGCTGGATTGGCAAGGTCTCGGCGCGATTAAGTAACGTCAACTTCTCAACCACCAATTCAACTGCGCCAGTCGGAATTTTATCATTCTTTAGTCCAGCCGCGCGTTCGCGCACCATGCCTTCGGCGCGAATGACAAATTCATCGCGCAACTCATCAGCAAGCGAAAATGCTTCCGGATTATCAGAATTAAAAACTAGCTGCAACAAACTGGTGTGATCGCGTAAATCAACAAAAATTAGCCCGCCATGATCGCGGCGCGAGTGCACCCAGCCGCTAACTGAAATTTTTTCGCCGGCAAGTTGCGCCGCCTGTATATTAAAAGTTCGCTTCATATCTCTGTTATTATACTCGATTTGACCATCCTTTACCAATCTGCGCTGCATTGATAGCTTTTCTAAATAAAATGCGCTACAATTAGCATAAGAATTATGAGGATCCTAAATAATACTCTGGTCAAGATTCTGACGCGTAATAATATTGCGACCGAAGAAACTCTCAAACCGCTAATGGAAGAGGCGGAACGTTCTTCGCGACCACTGCAAGATATTGTGTTAGATTCAAAGCTTGTGTCTGAGACCGACTTGACAAAGCTTTTTGCACAGTACGCCGATATACCTTACATTGAGGTCGATCCACGTAATATTCCGAGCGAGGTACTGAACCGCATCCCAGAGCGTATCGCCCGCCAGTACAATGCAGTTGTTTTTCAGATTGATGAAGATGGCACTATGCACTTGGCGATGGATGATCCAGACGACGTGCTAGCCACTAATTTCATCGAGAAAGAGATCGGCAGCAATACCAAAATATATATTGCGCCGCATTCTAATATTTTGCAGTGTCTAGAGAACTACCGCGGCGATGTCAACCAAGAGCTCAACGAGGTTATCGATGTGCAGCGCGAGGACGACGGTTCGGATCAAAAAGTTTCCGAAGCCGACGTTGCTGAAGACTCGCCAATCGCTCAGACTGTTAATCTGCTCCTAGAGTATGCCATCCGCTCGCAAGCATCCGACATTCATATCGAGCCGCGGGAAAATTTCGTGCAAGTACGCTACCGCATCGACGGTGTCCTCAAAGAAGTCAATCAATTACCGCGCAACGTGCTAAATGCACTGGTCAGCCGTATTAAGATTTTATCCAACCTCAAGATTGACGAGCGACGCGTGCCGCAAGACGGCCGCTTCAAAATTAAAGTCGCTGGCAAACAATACGCTTTGCGCGTTAGTACCCTGCCAATTACCGACGGCGAGAAAGTCGTCATGCGAATTCTCGACGAATCCAACCAAGCAATCACGTTGCAACAACTTGGTTATTGGGGCAGATCGCTAGCCATCATAAATAACGCTATTGCCGAACCAAACGGCATGATTCTAGTAACCGGACCAACTGGTAGCGGCAAGTCTACTTCCTTATTTTCAGTACTATCTATGCTAAACACGCCGGAGGTTAATATCTCAACTATCGAGGATCCTGTCGAATACAAAATCCCCGGCGTCAACCAAACCCAAACCAACGCCAAAGCTGGCATGACTTTCGCCTCGGGGCTGCGAGCACTGCTGCGCCAAGATCCGAACATCATCATGGTCGGTGAGATTCGTGACGGCGAGACCGCCAATCTAGGCGTGCAGGCGGCATTGACTGGGCACTTGGTATTTTCAACCTTGCATACCAACAATGCGGCGACTTGTCTACCACGTTTATTGGATATGGGTATCGAGCCATTCTTGATCGCTTCAACAGTCAAGGCGGTCGTCGGTCAGCGCTTAGTACGACGACTGTGCATGAACTGCCGCGAACAATACGTACCGACGCCAGACGAAATCAACGAAATAGTCTCGCTGTTCAATCTACGTCCAGACCAAACGTTTGCACATATTCATGATCTAGAATTACAAGCCATCGAGCAAAAAGTCGGCGGCGACACACCAGCTGGCACCGACGAAACTACTATTCGCACCCTCTGGCGAGCGCACCCAGGCGGCTGCGACGAGTGCGGACACGTCGGCTTCAAGGGGCGCGTCGGTATTTACGAAGTGTTGGGCATGTCACGCGCCATTCAAAAGATGATTACTTCTGATGCCACTAGCAACCAAATTCAAGATCAAGCAATCGGGGAGGGTATGATTACGATGCAATCTGATGGATTAGTTAAAACATTACGCGGCAACACCACGCTCGACGAAGTGCTGCGCGTTACGAGGGAATCCTAATGACATCCTTCTCTTATGTTGCAACTAATAAGTCTGGTGAAGTCATCCAAGGCAACATCGAGGCTAGCGATCGGCCTGGAGCTTTATCTGCTCTAACCAAGCAAGGCTTGTCACCGCTCAGTATTGACTCACTTGAAAAGAAAGGGCTAGCTAGTATTAGTTTTGGCGGAGGCAAGAAAAAAGTTAAAACTGACGACGTCGTGATGTTCACCCGCCAAATGAGCGCCATGGTCAGTGCTGGCGTCCCATTGCTGCGGGCACTCTCTTCGCAACATGATCATACTGATAGTCCAGCCCTCAAGGCAGTCCTTGGCGACATCATTAAAGACGTCCAATCTGGTATGCAGCTAGCCGATGCCCTGAGCAAACATCCAGCTACTTTTAACGATGTTTATGTCAATATGGTGCGTGCTGGCGAAGCTGGCGGTATTCTTGACGATATCCTTAGGCGCCTAGCTATTCAGCAAGAAAAAAGCGCTGGCATCCGCAAAAAAATTAAAGGAGCGATGACTTATCCGTTAGTTTTGCTGGTTATTACTATTATGGCCTTTTTGGTTTTGATGGTGTTTGTCATCCCGCAAATCGGCGAAATGATTAAAGGGTTTGGCGGCGAGGATGCTGAACTACCAGCTTTGACTCAAGTGATGCTGTCAATTAGCGGTTTTTTGACGACTAAAGGATACTTGCTGATACCAGTACCAATCGCTATCGTTTACTTCTTGCGGCGCTGGCTGAATACCACAGCTGGCAAACACACTTTTCACCGTTTTGTCCTCAAGATACCAGCTATCAGTAGCATCATTCAGAAAGTAGCCGTCGCCCGCTTTGCTCGTACGTTTTCAGCGCTTATGGGATCTGGCGCGGCTGTTCTAGAATCGCTCGAAGTCACTTCACACTCAGTCGGCAATGTTGTTTACGAGGAAGCTCTGCTAAAAGCTGCCAAGGAAGTCGAAAACGGCAAAAACTTATCAACAATCATCGAAAAAACCGGACTGTTCCCGCCAATCGTCTCGCAGATGCTAGCTGTCGGCGAAGAAACTGGCCAAACCGACGTCGTGCTAGTCAAAGTAGCCGACTTTTACGAAGAAGAAGTTGACGTCGCCATCGACAGTATCGGCTCAATTATTGAACCGGTAATGATCGTGTTGATGGGCGGCATGGTGGGGCTGATTGCCGCTAGCGTTATGATGCCAATTGCCGGCTTATCAACGAGTATTAAACAATAAAACTTATGCTATACTGTATATAGAAAAGGGCATCCATGGTAAAACTATTTTTCAAAGACAAACCGATCATCGGACTCGACATCAATTATACTGGTGTTAAAGTCATGGCCATCAACCAGAAACACGCTGACGTTCGCGGCTACGGCTCAGTCGATCTTGACCCGGTTAAGACACAGGAAGCGCTCGACACCGACGACCACGAGTATCTGCGCGAACACATAGCCAATATGTTTCGAGATCGCATTATCGGCTCCCTGCCTTCTAACCACGTAGTAATTGGCTTGCCAACGAGTCGCACTTATTCGCGCACCTTTACTCTGCCAGCGAGCGAAGAAAAGCATATTGCCAGCGCTGCCCAGCTAGAAGTCGAACGCTATATACCAGTACCGTCAGACTCGTTATATACTGACTACGAAATTATTAAACGCACCAAAGAGACCCTGATGGTTGTCGTCTCAGCCGCACCGCGCGCGCTGGTTGATACAGTTACGCAAGTTGCCAAGGAAGTCGACCTGCGTCCAGTTGCCGTTGAACCGAGCATGAATGCGGTCGCCCGCATCCTGACCAAAACCGAGGAAGGCAATCGTACCACGCTAGTTATCGACGTCGGCGCCACCAGTACCGATATTGCCGTCCTGGAAGATTCAGCGATTCTCATTACCGGTTCGGCTAATGTCGGCGGCAATAACTTCACTCTAGATATCGCTAGTAAAATGCAAGTGTCGCTAGAAAAAGCTCACCAGTATAAAGTCCTCAACGGCCTCGGGCAAAGCGATGATCATGACAAAATTGAAGCCGCCCTCAAACCAAGCCTCGGTCGTATCGTCGGAGAAGCCAAAAAGGTCATCCGCTACTACAGCGAACGTATTTCGGAGGATAAAAAAATCGAGCAAATTCTTATCGTTGGCGGCGGTGCAAATATGCCAGGTATCGGCGAATACTTTACTAACGCTTTCATTTTGCCGGCCCGCGTCGCTAGCCCGTGGCAAGATCTTGATTTTGGCTCGCTTGAGAAACCGCACCGCCAGTTTCGTCCGCGTTATATCACCGTCGCTGGTCTGGCTAGCGTACGGCCATCGGAGGTAAAAAAATGATCAACCTACTTTCACCCGAAGAACGCAAGCAAATTAAGGCTGCCCGGGCTAACTCAATTTTAATGCGCTATGTTGTCATGTCGCTGATAGTTGTTGTGATTATTGTAGTTGAGCTAATCAGCTCGTATTTTATGCTAGTATTCAACCAGTCTGCCAGCAGAGAAACCATAAATGACAATCAAAGTAAATCTTCAGCCTTCAGCTCGGTCAAGAGTGATGCCGAAAAGTATCGTTCTAACCTGCGGGTAGCAAAATACATTCTTGACACTCAAGCGCCATATACTGATATTCTAAATGCGATTGCCAAGAGGTTGCCAAACGGCGCCTCGCTCACTGGCATATCAATCGACCCGACGACTTTTGGAACTGCTTCCGTGCAAATTCAAACCCACGTCAGTTCGTACGCGCAGGCCATTGAAGTCAAAAATAGCTTGCAAGAGACGTCTATCAACAAAGTTAAAGTTTTTGACAGTGTTAGCCTATCAAACGCTACGCACGAAATTGGCGACAATACATTTCAGGCAAATTACACTGTAATCTATTCAAAGAAGGTACTGCCATGAAATTCGTTCTAAAACCAACTACATTCCGCATTTTGCTTATCGTCAGCCTACTAGTTATTGCGGCAGCGGGCGTAGGCAGTTTCGTCTTCGGACACCAAGAGATTGTTAAATATGCAGAGGAAACCCGCAAACTCAATACCGAAGCACAAGCCTCTAGCAACGAATTACAAGCCCTTTCAAGCCTCAAATCGAAACTAGACAACAGCAAAAGCGACGTAAAACGCGCTGAACAAATCGTTTCGACCAGCAAGAAATATCATTATCAAGATCAAATTGTCAGCGACATCGAAAATCACGCAAATAGCGCTGGTATTAAAATCGCTTCAATCGATTTTTCAGCAAATGAAAGTAAATCCAGCAGCTCATCAAGCTCATCGTCGTCTAGCACTGCTAAAAACGCTAAAAAACCAGCGCCAGACGGCTTCAAATCGGTTACCGCTACTGTTAACTTGAGTAATCCGGTATCCTATGAGCAAGCGTACATTTTCTTGCGCTCTTTAGAACAAGGGCTTTTCCGGATGCAAATTTCTAACCTGGCCTTAGCCAAAGACGACAACAACGGCATCACAGTTAGCGCACTAACTCTGGAGGTATATACAAAATAATGGAAGTCTCAGACGCATTTCGCATTCTCGGCGCAAAGACAGCTAAATTCTTTGGCCGGTATCACTTTTTATTGTTTTTCATGTTAGCTGCTGGCGGATTGTCAGTTGCTACCATCCTACTCTACCAAACACTCACTACGCCAGCAGAAGAACCGCAAGCTAGCACCTCCGCTAGTTTTGATGATACTACCATCAAACGCATCCGCAAGCTAAAATCAGCTGGTAATGCACCGAGCACGCCGCCGCCAGCCAACGATAGGACAAACCCGTTTTAGTCTATGATTTTGCTCGGTTCAGCGGTACTCAATGCAGAAATATTCAGTATTCAAACTGGCGGCAAGGTAGCGCGCACAACCCGCGCAATCATTAATCCCGCCAATCTACAAATTATCGCCTTCGAAGTGTCAGGGCCGCTAATTCAGCAACACCCCGCGCTGATGTTGCTTAGCGATGTCCGCGAACTGAGCAATATAGGCTTCATTGTCGACGACATCGACCAATTCATAGCTCCGACCGACGTTGTGCGCGTCAACGACGTCTACCAGCTAAAGTTTGATATCATCGGCAAACTAGTACTTGACGAAAAACGCCATAAACTTGGTAAAGTCATCGACTTCACAATAGATACCACGCAGTTTCTTATTATGCAGCTGTCGGTCAAGCGGCCGCTATTGCGTAGTTTCAATGATACTGAGATTTTGGTACATCGCAGCCAGATTATCGAGATTAATAACGATTCAATTGTCGTTCATTCCCAAGCTAAAGCCCCTGAGCCAGAACTTCATGAAGTAGTCGGTAGCTATATCAATCCGTTCCGCAAACCAAAGCAAGCTCGACAGAATTCGGATATTGATTAGCGATCTTCTCGGCGCAAAGCAGTTTTGATATCATCAAAGCTAAACCCCTGGCGCGCTAGATATTGCATGAACTTTTGCTCATCAGAGTAACGCCGGCGTTTTTTAGCAATAACTTTAGCCAGCTCGCCGAGATCATTACGCGACGAATCTGCGATTACCGAATCAATGATTGTTTGTGCTATACCTTTTGCCGCCAATTCGCTACGCAGTTTTCGCATAGATACGCCTTTAATCTGATGTCGATTTTCAACCCACCAGTTAGCAAATTTCTGATCGTCAATATAACCGCGCGCTTGCAACTTCGCAAAAACACGCTCCGTCACGGTTTTAGCGACACCTGGTTTTTCCACTAACTTACCAGTTTTTCTATTTTTATATTTACGAGCCAACGTTTTACGATAAAGATAATCACGCACTTCACTGCTACTGCGCGGCCGCATCAATACATACTCAAGTGCTCGGGCATATATTTTGCCGAATTCACTCTCTTGCTTGAGATTAGCTAACTCCTCTTTCGATAAAACCTGGCCAGTCTTAATTCCAAGATCAACAATCTGCGAAATATCCAGGCTAAAATCATATTTGCCATCAATATACACATTGACGCGATCCGAATCGCGAACTTGCGGCGAAAGCGCCGTCACAGTATATCGTTCTTGCTGCTGGGCCATATCATTATTATAGCTGAAAAAGCGGCCATTTACCGACTAGCAAGCTACTATAGTTCGCATAAATTATCAGAGTATTCAAAGATACTACGCCACTAAACTTAGCTCGAATATACTTCTAGCGGGCTGTTTTCTTTTTACTTCTAGTCTTTCGGTTCTGGTTCGGCAACCTTTTCACGAACTTTAGCGTCAATCTCAGCCAGGACTTCTGGATTTTCTTTTAAGTATTTTTTAGTAGCTTCGCGACCTTGGCCGATTGTTGCATCATTATACTTATAAAACGCTCCAGATTTGCTCAATATTCCGTACTGAACGCCCAGATCGACGACATCGCCCGTCTTGCTAATACCTTCGTTATACATGATATCGAACTCGGCCGTGCGGAATGGCGGCGCAATCTTGTTCTTGACGATCTTGACGCGCGTGCGGTTACCGCGGATCTCATCACCGTCCTTGATTTGCCCAATTCGACGAATGTCTGCTCGCACCGATGCGTAAAACTTAAGCGCATTACCGCCAGTAGTTGTCTCGGGGTTGCCGAACATCACACCGATTTTCATGCGTATTTGATTAATAAAGATTACTGTAGCCTTCGACTTGTTAATAATACCGGTTAATTTGCGTAATGCTTGGCTCATTAATCGTGCTTGCAAACCCATGTGTGAATCACCCATGTCACCGTCGATTTCAGCTTGCGGCACCAACGCTGCTACCGAATCGACTACTATTAGGTCAACGGCATTTGAGCGCACAAGTGTTTCGACAATTTCCAGCGCTTGCTCGCCGTTGTCGGGCTGCGATACTAGCAAATTATCAGTGTCAACGCCAAGCCGTTTAGCATATGCCGGATCAAGTGCATGCTCAGCATCAATAAAGGCTGCCGTCCCGCCTTGTTTTTGCATTTCGGCGATAGAATGCAGTGTCAAGGTTGTCTTACCGCTCGACTCTGGACCATAAATCTCGATAATTCGACCTTTTGGATAACCGCCGCCCAGCGCCAAATCTAAGCTCAGACTACCGCTTGGCAATAGCTCGACATCAACTTTTTTAGCTTCTCCTAGCTTCATGATTGAGCCGTCGCCAAACTGCTTGGTAATCTGCTCCATCGCCAAACCCAACGCCTTTAATTTACCCTCGTCAGCCGCTGGCTTATCTGCAGATGTTTTTGGTTCGCTTTTCTTCGCCATATCTCCCCTTTCTTGCTGATATCTTTAATTATACATGAGCGACGCAGTTTTTGGTATAATGGTAAATATGAAACAAAACGGCTTCACAGTTATTGAACTTTTACTGGTGATAGTTTTACTTGGAGTTGGCAGCTGGCTATTTTTTAATGAAAAAGCAACTATCGATGCCACTGCTCGCGACAATCAGCGTAAAGTCGCTATCAACGCGATGTATTACGGATTGGAAGAGTATTTCTACGCTAAAAACGGCTACTATCCGGCTTCGATTGACAGCAAAACGCTGCGCACCGTCGACCCTGCTCTTTTCACTGATCCGAAAGGCAAAAAACTTGGCAATAGCGGCAGCAACTACGTCTACGAATCAACAGGTTGCAATAACGAAAATCGATGCACTGGCTACACGCTACGCAGTTCAATGGAGCGTGAAGACACTTACACCAAGACTAATCGCGATCACAAGAAATAATCAGCTAGTCATCATTCGTAACTGGGCGGCCATTCTTGAACGCCTCAACGGCATTATTAAGAACCGCTACTTGGTTTTTTGGATCAGCAACATAGCTAAAGCGATAGGTTGTTTCGTCGCCCTCGGTACTTAACCGAATCGAGCCGTAATTAAATAAAGTTTGTAGAATACCTTTTTGCGAGTAGCTAGAGTCCTCGATATTCATCAGGCTAACTGTTTGTTCGCGTTTTGAAAACAAGCTTATTTGAATTTC
The DNA here is from genome assembly GCA_013333845.2 of Candidatus Saccharimonadota bacterium. Taxonomy (GTDB): domain Bacteria; phylum Patescibacteriota; class Saccharimonadia; order Saccharimonadales; family Saccharimonadaceae; genus Saccharimonas. The sequence continues at coordinate 19,509 of JABCNZ020000022.1, read as the reverse complement.
TTGAATAACACTTTCGTTGGTCAAGAAAAAGCGATTTTGCATATATACCCAAATCGCTATATACAAACCGATGCCGAATAAAATAATCACCATCAAGCAAATCAAAATAACCTGCGGATACATTGATTGCGCCAAGCCAATCGGCTTAGCAATATCAGGGTAGCAAAACATGAAAACTGACACCAAAATAATTGCAAGAATCATCGCAAATGTCGGCCCCCAAATACCAATACTGTGCCGTGGAATCATTTGAATGACATACTCATGCTCGCTGAGATTAAGCCACGGATAGAGGCGGCATGATTCCTCGTGCTTGCGGCGGGTCTCTTCGGAAATATGAACCGGAATCGGTTCGGTTGAGCGCGCTACATGCACGACCTGCTTGCCAGAGTCGGTGACTGATACTGGGTTGGTCTGCTGCACAGCCGATTCTGCGCCAGTAGCCTGCTCTTGCTGCTGTGAAGCTGTGTATAACGGACGTCCTTCAGCGTCGTAAGCGACTGGTCTACGGCTATCGTCATCGTCCATGATACCTCCTCGTTTATACTACTTGTAGTATACTATAAATTCCCTGTATTGCCGAGATGCCGCTTCGCCTTAATCGTCACACGGCGACCGCGCGGCGTACGCTCGATGAAGCCGATTTGCAGTAAATACGGCTCATAGAAATCCTCTATCGTCGTCGCTTCATCGCCAGTCAGGGCGGCAATGGTGGTTAGACCCACCGGATTGTCACCATAATTTTCCAGGATTGATTGTAGTAAATTACGATCAGCCGGGTCCAATCCCAACTCATCCACTTCCAACATTTCCAAGGCGCTCGTTGTCGTTTTCACATCAATTATCCCATCACCGTTGACGTCAGCGTAGTCACGTACGCGCTTGAGCAGACGGTTAGCGATGCGCGGCGTCAGGCGGGCCCGCGTTGATAACAGGTTCGCTGCTTCATGCCGAATCGATGACTCTAAAATAGCCGCACTCCGCGTCACAATTTTAGCGATATCCTCTGGTTCATAAAATTCCAAGCGATAAATATGCCCGAAGCGATCGCGCAGCGGTGCCGCCAGGCTACCTGTCCGCGTCGTCGCACCAATTACCGTAAATCGCGGCAGATCCAGCCGGATTGACCGAGCTGCTGGCCCTTTGCCGATGACGATGTCCAGTTTGAAATCTTCCATGGCCGAATATAAAATCTCTTCCACCGCCCGGCCGAGCCGATGAATCTCATCAATGAACAAAATGTCGCCGTCTGCCAAATTGGTCAAAATTGACGCCAAATCACCCGCCTTTTCAATGGCCGGGCCGCTGGTGATGCGTAAATTCGTGCCCATCTCATTGGCGATCACTGTTGCCATGGTCGTCTTGCCCAGCCCTGGCGGGCCGTACAGTAGCACATGGTCAAGCGGCTCGCTACGCTGTTTGGCAGCTGCAATCGCCAATTTCAAATTCTTCTTCAATCGCTCCTGCCCAATGTATTCGCCAAAACTCTGCGGACGCAGACTGACTTCAATCCGCTGTTCCTCGGCGTCGTCGTCATGTGAACTGGTATCGACTATTCGTTCAATTGCCATGAACTAATTATACCATTCAGAACGATACACTATTACCAACAGGGGCAATTTTGCCAACATTCCCAGGAATTGACAACCGATCAGCACAAGCAGTTGGCCAATTATTAAACACTTCTTGGCTAGGTTCGCCCAACTCCCCGCTAGTAATGAACTTTTTATTGTCTTCAACTCGACTCAACATCCACTTAATCACTTCCTCCGCAACACCACATGCCCTCATGTCATTTTCCAGATAATCCTGATAATTAGACAAGAACAGAGACTCTAATTCCTGAAACTCCTGCCATGACATATTACTACATCCTTCGACCCTAAATCTCGTAGCGTAATTCAAAAAGTCCTGATTGTTCGCTCCCCAGATATAGCCAAGATCAGCATGATGCAACAATTTAGCCTCAATACTATCACGACAAACCCTCTCTTTTGGACCAATGATCGTCCCGAGAATTGCCCTTTCCATGAACTCATACTCAGCTGAATTAGGTTCATATTGCTCGCCAAGGAATGAGACAGCATAATGTTCTTTAGTGGGATATCCATATGGAGGTGGACCAACCGCAAGTCCAGCATCGTGTGCTGCAGCTGCCTCCAACAGCAAGTCCTTTTGATATAAACTTAAACTGTCAGCTGGAATAATATCTGTCAATAGTAACCGGAGTGAACGCATCACATCCACACCATGAGCTGCCTGGTGGTATGGATAGTCGGGGTATTTGGCCAGTAGATCAACTGAAAAAGCAGCAAGAGAATCTGCTCGTTCTTTATCATAAAATAATGTTACAAGATGCTTATGTGAGACATACTGCTCCAATTCGTTTGAATGGGACACTTCGGAAGACGTCATCACCGAACCGCCGGGAGCGTCATAATTTTCCAACGAAGACCATCCAGGAGTTTTAGCTGATGTATCTATATTCACAACTTATTTTTTATATTTAGTCAATATACAGACGTACTGCTGCAACCTAGGTTGTATAATCACAATTATATAGCCTATGTTTTCAGCGCCTCAGTTGCCCGCTGCGTTGTCGGTAGATTAGCATCCACTCTTCTATTTTCTGACAATCTCCAAGGCGTAGCTCAGTGCCGTCACAAAGTCTTGTAGTACTCTCTTACCATCTCTGCCATTAGCACTTGCCGCTGCCGCAAGAATTCATCATAATCATCGACCTCGGCTTGCAATAATATTTTTGGGATAGCGTTGTCTTCAAAGTTGTTTATCATCTCGGCTTCGTTAACGATATCGCTATGGTGATTATTCCCTCCGGATAGTATATCGCCTAAATATTCGCGCGGCGCTAAATCGCTAACTGAGATATTTATATCATTACGAAGATGCACAAAATTAGCAATCCGATTATATTTTGATTTATCATACCCGTGTTTAACTAAATAATTCTACGGAAAAATATGCTGGATATCGTCGGTTGCTAAATCGCGCGCAATGTTGTTCTTTGATAAAAAACTCTGCTTCAACAGTTTATTCTGTGCCGCGATAAACATGTGCCAAAACGGATTATTGGTCGTCGGCTTATCGAATTCGTCCACCAGAGTTGAATTCCAAAAAACATCTGATAATTCTTGCTCTTCAAGCGTTGCAATAAATTTTGCCATATCACCAGCAGATTGGATTCGTTTGATATCTTGTTCAAATTGCGTTTCAAAACCGCCAGAATGCCGACCCGTCATCAGCGAAATTGCTAACAACCGCCGCACCAGCGAATTGGCGTCAGCATGGTTTTCGCCGATGTCTAACAGCCGCAAATACATCGCGTACGCATAATTAACCGCATTGCGGGCAATCAGCATATTTGGTTCATCATAGCCGCTGCCGCGCAAAATATTCTGTACAAATTGTTTGAATTTGTTTTCATTGGTAAATTGGTACAGACCTTTTTCTAGTTTTTGGAATGACAGGTCGGCAATCTCTTTTTCGTCTTGCCGCGTTTCAAAATTACGCCCCGAAAGTAGCGACACCACATCGCCAAGCTTGCCTCGGGCAAACTGTGTCAATCCAACAACTCGGATAATGTCATTGTATGTTGGATCATACAAATCGTCTGTCTCATTTTTGAGCCAAGCAATCTTTGCAAAATAATCTGTTTTAGCGAATTCAGTATCATTCTGCGCTATGTCTTTGAATTGATCCGGAGCAGCCGATAGATGCGCAAAATAATCAATAAATTTGCGCAACCTCATACCCATTTCATCGCCCGGGTCCTTTTCGTACACAGCAATTTTACTCATGGCAAAATCGGCATTACTGAGATTGACGCCGCTGGCATTAATCCGCACAAATATTTCATTGACTATATTTATATCCAGCGACGGACTAAGCTGAATTTCGCCAATTTGTTTATTTTTGATCTGGATAAGGCGATTCAGTCGCGAGTTAATCTCTTGGCGGGTTGTTCCTGGGTTTCTGGCAACATATTCGTCGACAAACGTCAGCGTATCATAACCGTTGACCATCACCTCGGCAATATCACTAATCCATTCCTTGCCTCGTTCAGTCGAGCTAGTACGTGTGCGAAACTCCTCGGTTAGAGGATTAAACGATATAGCAATCCGGCGCTTCTTGTATTTCTTATCAACAACATTCAGACCGCTGATTGCCGCTCTCAATGCCGTAATTCGCTGCTGGCCGTCAATCAAAATTCGCTTGCCCTGCGAAGTTGAGCCGTCTTTGAGTTTTACGTCTGGATTTTGCCAAGTAATGATATAGCCGACTGGATAGCCTTGATATAACGAATCCATCAAATCGCGTACCTGCCAACTTATCCATACAAACGGCCGCTGGATCTCCGGAATAGCAATTGCACCGCTTTCTACCCAGGCCAGAATAGTACTAATTGGCGTTTGATTAAGAGAGAATTTTATATCTTCCATAACTATCTAATTATATCGCACAAGCAAAATGTTTACGAATACCTTCATTGTCTATCAGCTTTTCAACGCCATCGTCACCCGTTGCGCCGTCGGCAGATTAGTGTCAACATTTTCCAGCGCTTTGGTAGCGTCCGCTAAGGTGTAGCCCAGCGCCATCAGCGCTTCTAAAGCTTCGTCAGAAGTATTCAATTCAGTTTGGACCGGAGTGTCCGCTCGACCGTAATGCGCTGGCAAGCCAACCTTATCGCTCAGATCAACCACCACCCGCTCGGCAGTTTTTTTGCCAATACCAGCAGCTTTTTGCACAAAAGCACTGTCAGCGTTGGCAATGGCGTTGCGTACCTGTTCCGCATCGCCCAGGCTGAGAATCGCTAGCGCTGCTTTCGGGCCGACACCCTGAACAGTAATCAGCATTTCAAACAGCTTTTTTGCAGCCAAACTAGAAAAACCAAACAACTCTTCCGCCTGCTCACGCACATGGTGGTAGGTATAAAACTTGACGTCTTGATTCAGCGCCACCGCCTCAAAATCACCAGTCGACACGCTAACTTCGTAACCGACGCCGTGAACGTCAATCACGACGCTGCCCGCGCCAAACTTTTCAGCGATTACACCAGAAAGATGAGCTATCATAATCAGCTATGGCGACGTAGCGTTACCGCCAGGATTATTACTATTATTGCCGCCATTATTGCTACCGCCAGAATCGCCCGAGCCGCCGCCACTATTATCGTTTCCGCCAGCAGCCGCACAATTGCTGGTATCTTTACTGTAGTTCACGCCGTCGATTTTACTTTTATCAACCATAACCACTGAGCCTGTCTTGAGATCGCAGGCTGCCACTTTAGCATTTGTGCTTTTACAGTTAGCAGTGTCTTTCGAGTATTTTGTCGAGTTAAAGCTAGCTTCGTCAATAGTTTCAACCTTGCCGGTAGAGAGGTTGCAAACGGTAATCGTCGGTGCCTTACAATTAGCAGTGTCTTTTGAATATTTCGTCGAGTCAAACTTGTCCTCATCGATAGTTTCAATCTTGCCGGTAGAGAGGTTGCAAACAGATACTTTAGTTGGCTCGGAATTACACGATTCAGTCGGCAAAGCGCCGCTCATAAAGTATTCATTATAAGTATTAGCGCCAGCTTTCGCCGCCAAGCCGCCCTTGTCCTTACAGACAGCGCGCTGAACGATACCGCTCGGCAGAGTGAATTTAACATCTGGCTTGCCTGACAATAGCGACGTCATCGTACTCTTCCAAATCGGTCCAGCCATGTCGCTACCACCGCTAATCATAGCAGAGTTATCATTATTGCCAACCCAAACACCAACAACGTATTGCGGATTATAGCCAATCGTCCAAGCATCGCGGTTGTCGTTGGTAGTACCAGTTTTAACAGCAACAGTATGATTACCGTTAACTGTAATTGACGATCCAAAGATGCGTGCGCGAGTTGTTCTGTCGCTAAGAATATCTGAGATTAGGTAAGCCCCCTGAGCGCTAATAACTTGTTTAGACTTGCCCTCGTGTTTGTAGATTGTTTTAGCGTATTTATCGTCAATCTGAGTAATTTTAGTAATATCATATTGCTTGCCGCTATTAGCGAAAGCAGTATAAGCATGCACCATATCCTGCAAAGATGCCTCGGCTGAACCAAGTGCCAATGATAAGCCATGATCGCCCTTCTTGATAGAGGAAATACCCATACTGTTAGCAGCTGTTACCGAACGAGAAATACCATACTTCTGCATCACTTCAACGCTTGGAATATTAAGCGACCAGTTAAGCGATTGGCGCACCGTAGCACTACCGCCGCGACTAGCTTCGTTTTTATCAGCATCGCGCGGCACATAGCCGCCGCCAAAATCCTTAACTTTATCTTGCAAAATAGTCGCTGGCGTAATCACGCCGTCTGCCAATGCTGCTGCGTAATAAATCGGCTTGAAGCTAGAACCTGGCTGGCGCCGAGTAGTTACCATGTTAACCTTGCCCCATTTTTCATTATTATAATCGGCACTGCCAACCAAAGCTCGAACTTCACCAGTCGTTGAATCAACGACAACTCCGCTGGCATTAGAGCCGCCCATTCGGTTAATATGCCTCATTTGCTTACTGATGTTGTCTTTGAGGGTATTCTGCATATCGATATCTAGCGTCGTTGTGACTTGATAGCCAGAACGCATAACTTTTTCGTAACCATCTTTTTCGTAGCCGCCTTTTTTAGAGCTATATTTATCGCTGAGCTCAGCCACCACCATTTCAGCAAAATGCGGCGCCACGCTATCATTCTGCGTTGACGGCGGCGCGTAGGCCAATTGCTGGGCTAAGGCCTCTGTTTTTTGCGCTTCGGTGACGTAGCCTTCTTTTACCATTCGACTGAGTACCGTTTTTTGCCGTTCTTTAGCATATTCAGCACTGCCGCTAATCGGCGAGTAGCTGCTCGGTGCCGGCAATACACCAACCAGCATAGCGCTTTCTGCCAGAGTTAGTTCTTTGGGTGTTTTATTGAAATAAGTCTTAGCCGCATCCTCTATGCCAAAAGCGTTTTCACCAAAATAGACCGAATTGAGATACATGTCGAGAATCTCGTCTTTAGAATAGTTTTGCTCGACAGCAATCGACATGAAGAACTCTTGATATTTACGCATCAAACTATGCTCGTCGCTTAGCAAGGTATTCTTAACCAATTGCTGAGTGATAGTCGAGCCGCCGCCATGCCGCGTCACTGCCGCCCTAGCAATGCTAAAAAGATTAAATCCGCCATGTTTATAAAAATCCTTGTCCTCGCTCGCCAGCAAAGCATTCTTCATATGATCCGATATCTGATCAAGTTTCACGATATTGCGCTTCTCAGCCCGACCAATACTATAAAAAGTCTTACCGTTTCTGTCTTTTAGAACGATTCCGGTATTATTACGGTTCATCAAACGCTCAACGTCGCGGATATCATTAGCCAGCATGATGTATGTTACCACTGGTATGATAATCATAATTGCTAAAATAGGACCGCCAACAACGGCAACTTTCTGCTTGCGCGACAATCCTTGCCACCAAGCGACCAGTTTGCCGAACTTACCTGTCGGCTGGCGATGAACCTTACGAACTGGAGATTTCTTACGACCTATGTTAGCGTAGCGCGATAAACGCGGCGGTTGCTTTTGTATCTGCATCACTTACCATTATATCACCTTACGCTTCAATACGACTCATAAACGCATGCGTTAAAGCTGCCGCCAATGCGTCAGCGCAATCATCAGGCTTCGGCACCTCTTGCAACCCTAGCTGAATACGCACCATTTCTTGAATTTGCGGCTTTTTGGCGGCACCATAACCAGTGATTGATTTTTTGATTTCATTCGGCGTATATTCGTGAATTGGCAATTTCGCTTGGCGGCCTGTCAATAGTGCTACGCCGCGCGCCTCGGCGACACTGATTGCTGTCGTAATATTCTTGGTAAAAAACAGTTTTTCAACCGACATAACACCCGGCTGCGTCTCTTTAATAATATCGGTTAATCCTGAGTAGATCTCTTCAAGGCGATCTGGTAATGGCGTATGTGCTGGCGTAGTGATCACGCCAGCCGTAACCAGCCTCATTCTGCCGCCGTTGACATCAATTACGCCAAATCCGAGAATACCTGTACCAGGGTCAATTCCGATGATTCGCATGCTGGTATGGATCACTTCCTGCCAAATCGAATAGCTTTTCTCAAGCCGCGCTTAATTTCAACGCGCCATTCCCAGACACCATAACTAACACCCGCCAAGGCCAGTCCGCTAATCGTCCACCACACCGCTGGATTAGTTTGCTGGACTGTTACCGGCTGCACTGGATAAGCCGCTAATGTATTACTAGCTTTCTTGATTTTGCGGCAGCGTCCAGTTGAAGGATTGCGCTCCCAGCCTGCTTTGCACGGTTTGGGTAAATCGTCAACAGAAGCAATCTTCTTGCAGCGGCCAGTTTCTGGGTTACGGAATTGGCCCTCTTTACACGGTTTCAGAACGGCTGCAGCCGCCTTGGCAATTGAACGACAACGTCCGGTTTCCTCGCTGCGATATTGGCCTTCTTTGCAAGGTTTCAAGACAACGGTTTTTTTATTGTTCTGAACAATATTGCGGCATCGGCCAGTCTCTTCACTGCGATATTGGTCATCGCGGCATGGTTTCAATATTTTTATTTTTGGTTTAGCCGACAACGCTTTCAGGCTACCCTTACCATAATTAAGTTTAGGCGTAAAATCATTGCCCTCGCTACCTGGACTCGGCGTCGCCCAGCGCCAAGTCGCAGTTTTAGCATCATACGCCCAAGATCGCCCTTTGTTGCTAGCACTATCAGCTTTCTCATACAGTATCACGCCGTTCTTATAGGTAATTAACCCGTTGGCATCTTGCAACCACACTGTTCCAGATGCCTTGTCAAGGTGCAGCGTCTTCCCCGATATAACAAAGATTTTACCCGGCAGAACCGTGCCCGATAACTTCGAAAGATTATTATTAGTAGAAGCTGACGCTGCTTGGTTGCCGCTACGCAAGCGGTATAGCGATAAGTCTATTGGGCTTTGGCCAACATTTTTAACCTTGACGTAGCTATAGCAGGCAAGGTTCGGGTCAGCCGTAGCACAATCTGCTGGATTCGGTAAAATTTCTAGAATCTGTAAAGTTGGTGTAGGCGGCAAACGGTACAAATCACTTGATATCATATTGCCAGTCGCTCGTTTACGAAAATCAGTTTTAAAGACACCAGTTCGATAAGACACACTCCAGCCTTTACGCTCCCAAATATCATTTTGATATTTGCCGAGATCGGTGTTGTTAATTCGAACCGCCTCAACCAGCTGGCCAGCTTGATAAACATTTATCTCTTTATCATACAAAGCATCACTATTTGGAGTTGGACAGCCCGCTAAAAGCAATGTATCATCCGTAGGCGATAAGTTCGAGCTGTACAGCGTTAAATAACTCTTCGGCCGCAGATAATCTCGCAATTTAGCATTACAAACAAAATCAGCTTCCGCTGTTGCGTAACGTAGTTCTAGCGACATCTGTCCTAAATCGAAAAATTCATCACTAGTATTGTAAAGTTCTATCGCCGTATAGCCGTATTTTGGATCAGTTTTAAACGCCGAGACTACAACATCATTTTCTGCTGACACTGGTGACGGCAATGTTGTTATTTTATCTACAGTTTCGTTAGCATTAGTAGGGCTTGACGGGACCAACGGTGGGATTTCAGCAGGCTTGGCAGCGGTTTTGTTTTCAGCAGTCTGCGGCGGGAGTGCCTTCCCATCGTTCGCAGCTGGCAGTGAATTAGAATTTTCTTTATTAATTAGCGGCTCGTTAGACTTATCGAGATTTTCCTTTTGTTTAGCGGTTGGTAAATTCTCGCTATTGTTTTCGTTCGCAATGCTTAGCGTGTTATCCGGCGAAACAGCCGCCGTCGATACAGCATCTGCCGCTGCCAACCCTGAAAATACTGGCTGAAGAGTTATAGTTGCTATCAAAATGACGAGTTTTAGACATCGCATCAGGCCTCCTAGCAATTATAAATACCATGTATACTTATAATCTACATGAAGGTAAGTTTAAAAGTCAACTAATCGTTAATATCAGCAGTAATATCGGCATTCGTATAAACGTTTACCACATCATCAAGATCGTCGAGCGCGTCAATAATTTTTATTACTTTGCGAGCAGTTTCGGCATCGCTGATAGGCACGTCGTTTTTGGCAATGTATTGCAACTCGGCTTCCTCGATGGTCATACCTGCATCGAGCAACGCCTTGCGAACGCTCGCTAAATCTTTCATGCCAGTATAGACAATTAGTTTACCATCAGCCTCAACAGCATCTTCGGCGCCAGCGTCAAGTACTTGCAACAATGCTTCTTCGCCGCTTGCTGCCACCCGAATAACCCCTTTGCGGTCAAATTGAAACATCACGCTGCCAGCATCAGCCATTGAACCGCCGTTTTTGGTTAAAGCCAATTTCACCTCTGGCAAAGTTCGATTACGGTTATCAGTGGCTGTTTCAATAATAATCCCTACGCCGCCAGGGCCATAACCTTCGTAAGTAATTTCTTCTAGCGCCGCTGAATTTTTGTCGGCAACCCGGTCGATCGCCCGCTGAATATTGGCAGCCGGCATATTTGCCGCCTTAGCTTTTTCGATAGCCATTGCTAGGCTAGAGTTCATTGTGGGGTCAGTGCCAGCCCGCGCTGCGATAGCGATCTGGTTGCCAATTTTAGTGAAAATTGCACCGCGTTTAGCATCAACAACAGCTTTTTGACGATGTGTTGTCGCCCATTTACTATGTCCTGACATGACTACTCCTCGTTAGTTTATTGATAAATGCTTACTTATATAATAGCAAATGAGCTCTGTTATGTCACTATCGAAGCGTCGCGCAGTCGATAGCCGCTACGCCATTTCATGAACCACACTGCCGCAATTATCAAACCGTACCATAGCGCCGCTATCCACCACGGCACTTGCAGTTCAACTGCAGCCCAAGATTGCTCGGCACACCAATTCACTACTGCAATCATCGCATCAAGCATCATCTGCGCTGGCCAGCCAATGACATGCGCTATCGCTGGAATAATTAGCCCACTAACGCTACCTATCGACGTTAGCAACATCGCCAACGGTATAAACGGACCAACCAGGATATTCGCCAACAACGAAATTACACTCAACTGCCCAAAGGCTGCCATGATAATCGGCGCAGTTACCAGCTGTGCCGCTAATGTTTCTAACAGAATTTGAATGATAGCTGGGACTTTATCAGTCGAGAAGAAATAAGCCGTCAACACTGGCGCCACAATAATTACGCCAGCAAACGCTGCAAAACTTAGCATCCAACCCATGTCGCCCCAAGCATAACTCGGATTGCACAATACCGTTATTGCCGATACTAGCCCCAGCAAAACAACTGGATGAAACTTTCGGCCGACATACCATGCTAGCAAGCTTAACCCAGTAACAAGCCCAGCGCGCACCATGCTCGGGCTGGCGCCAGTCATAGCGATAAAACCCAGCACCAAGCTACAGCTAACTAGTGTCGCTAAATATTTTGATATTTTTGCGAATAGCCGCCGCGCCAAACGTACCAGAATTGTTAAATTGTAGCCGCTCGCTACAATGATGTGCGTCAGACCAGCAATCTTCAGAGCCTCTAGCAAATCCTCTGGCAGCATACTTTTCTTACCTAATAAAAAGCCAATCCCTAGACTAGCTCCTGGATCATCAACCGCTTTATGTACGCCATCAGCAAAAGTATCGCGCAACTCTAGTGCTGGATCGCCGCCAGATGTTCGCTTGACACTGTCAAGCTTCGCCCTTGCTAATACTGCCGCGAAATTACCAAAACCTGGTTTCAATACACCGCGCAAAACAAGTTCGTCACCGCGTTTAATTGCTGGATTACCGCGCAGCGACAACCAAATTTGGCCAGGTAAAGACGTCTCGCCCATTTTGATATAAGTTATTTGCAGTCTCGTGCTACTAGCTACGTTATCTGCGTCATCCCGCACTATACCAGTTAATCGCACCGACTGACCATACAACGGTTTATATAACTGTAACTGCGCTTGATCGCTAGAGCCGCGAGCCAGTCCGATCAACAGCCCCGCGCCTAGCGTTAAAATTAACAAAATCCGCCGCCGCTGCCAAAAAACTAAACTAATCAGCGGAATGGACGCAATAATTAGCCACCAGCTAGCCCCGCTCCACCATTGCGCCAATACCACACCGCTAACTAGCCCGTAGCATAAAGCGGCAATATGCCACATTGGATGAAGCCGCTCGCCCAACCATCTCATATTTCGATAGTAGCATAGCTTGACACGACTCGCCGCAAACTGTATAGTAAGATTCACTCGGGCCCATAGCTCAGCTGGTTAGAGCACCTGCCTTTTAAGCAGGGTGTCGTGAGTTCAAGCCTCACTGGGCCCTCCATTTCAAAAGCAAGAAGACCTCCTCAGCGTGAAGGTCTTTTATTTTTTAGCTGTCTTTATTCTTTATTCTTTACTCTTCTTTTTTGATTCATTGCGCCGCACATGAGTTTGCAACACATCAATTATCGACAGCACCAGGCACACAGTCACGATAATGGCATAAGACGCATTAATACGGCTGACGATTTGCTTGCCGAACTCATCAACCACTAGCGCATTTTCTAGCGGCTCAAACATTAATACCACAGCTAACACTGCAAATATCACTGACCCGCCAATTCGCTGAAATTTGTTACTAGCCGCTGGCCCGCTGAATAATAATATCAGTGAAGGTGCTAGAGTTAATATCACCGCTACTACATCTACTAACGGCGGACGGATAATGACAATGCCGAGATTAGCAACGTATGGCGTTGCCTCGCTACTCCACAAATCAGCCAAGATTGAACCAGCTGCTAGCGCTAGCGTCAATACGCCGAATCGCCGGCGCGTCATATATGCCAACAAAAACAACACGCCAAAGACTATTGCTAGAACGATAGTAAAAGTCATGCTTTTATTTTATCATGTCGTCTATGTACGACGGCAAGTTAAAAGCCCGTGCCTCACGAGAAAATACCGCGTTTTTTAGAGGCTTCGAATTGCTCTAACAGTTCACGCTGCTTTTTAGACAGTTTAGTCGGCGTGTCAACAATAATGCTAACGATATGGGCGCCGCGCCGTTCGCTGCGCGGGTACGGGACGCCATGGCCAGACAATTTAAAATCAGTACCCGACTGCGTACCGGCCGGTACCTTCATGGTAATTATGCCGTCGACTGTCTCAACGTCAATTTCAGTACCGAGTGCCGCATCAACCATACCGATATGTTCTTGGCTAAGAATCAAATCGCCCTCGCGGGTAAACTTCTTATGCGCTTTAACGCGAATATTGATGTATAAATCACCACGGTCACCGTCGGCAATCGCTTCACCACGCTCGCGCAAACGAATTGTCGAGCCGTCATCAATACCTGCTGGAATTTTGACAGTGATTTTCTGCTCGCGGCGTTGCACACCAGAGCCATGACAAACTGTACATTCTTTCTCGGGTATTTTACCGCGGCCTTTACAGGTTTCGCAAACTACCGCTTGTTGGATCGGGCCAAACATCGTGTTCATTGTGCGGACACGCTGGCCAGCCCCTTGGCAATCTGGACAAGTTTTCATCTCGAAACCCGGCTCGACGGTCGTACCGTGGCAATGCTCACACTCGTCATTAATCATTAACGCAATCTCGACATCTTTACCAAACACCGCTTCTTCGAAAGTCAAAGTAACACGCGTTTCAACGTCGCGCCCACGCGGCCGGCTATTGCGGCGCGATTGCCCGGACGGCCCGCCAAAAAACTGACTGAAAATATCGCCCAAGCCTTCGCCAAAATCGAAATTAATATTTTGACCTTGGCCGAAACCGCCAAAACCTTCAAAAGGATTACCGCTGTAACCAGCACCGCCGCCAGAACCGCCTACGCCAGCATGACCGAACTGGTCGTAACGTTGGCGTTTTTGCTTGTCTTTGAGAACTTCGTAAGCTTCGTTAATCTCTTTGAATTTCTCTTCACTGCCGCCTTCTTTGTCGGGGTGATACTTAACAGCCAGCTTACGAAAAGCTTTCTTGACTTCGTCTTCAGAGGCGTTTTTGCTGATACCTAGTACTTCATAATAGTCGCGCTTTGCCATATTGCTATAGTATAGCGCGTTAGCACTCGAAGTGCAAGAGTGCTAAAATTACTAACTTATTTGACGTCAGTAGCCGATGGACTCTTATTGTTTTTGTTCGGATTACGCGCCGCTAGCACGCGCAAATCGTCAACTACATCAAATTCATCGAGGATTTTACGGCCGAGCAACGCCTCTAGCACATCCTCGAGCGTTAGAATACCCGCTGTCTCGCGATAGTCATTAACAACAATAAACATATGATGCCGCGTTTTGATAAAGGCCGACAAGGCGCGCTCCAGCTTCTGGTTTTGGTTGATAAAGTAAATCTTCTTGTCCATCGCCGTTTCAACGCGGCTAGTTTTCTTACCGTTATCAAGCGTCAGTAAGCTACGAATATGCAGAATGCCAACAATATGGTCAATATCACCGTCAGTCACCGGGAAGCGGCTATGGCCAGTCTTATGTAGTTCATCAAGCAGCAACGGCCCAATCACGTCTTCCTTAGCTACTGTATTCATCACGCCGCGCGGCGTCATTACCTCTTCGACGGTTTTTTCATGAAAATACAGGGCATTATTGATTAATTTTTTCTCTTCAAGCGACAGTATTCCCGATGATTCGCGTATCAAATGCTCAAGTTCTTCCCGCGAGCTAAGAATATTCGGCTCATTCTGCACATTAACACTGCGCAAAACTTGCCCCAAGCGCGGATGCCGCTCGACGAAAGTCAGCAATCCCGGCTCTATCCGCCGGTAATAGCCATCAACCATCTGCACCAACCAGTCAAAATGAGCAATTCTACTATAGACTAAAGACGTCATCACGCTAATGGCCACGCCGATAAAAAAACCAAACGCCGATACCGCCGACAATACCGCCAGAACCAGTAGTAGAGCTTCGGTTGCCTTACGCAGCGATACAATATCATCAAGCAGTAGTATTCGCCGTAATTCGTCAGCCGCTGCGGTGTCGCCCTTACGACGGCGGCGTTCTAACTCGTACATTGATAGCTTTGTTCGGCGCGGCGAAATTGACGTCACCGCTATCAACGCTAAGGTAATCATCACAAACAAAATAGCTAAGAATAACCGCATACACATATTGTACCGCAAGCCCGCTTGATTGGCGAGCTCATAAGCAGTATAATATCCTCTAGTAATAAGCGGAGGAAATATGACCAAAAAGGCATGGATTATTTTTGCGGCGATGTGCGTAGGATTGATTGGCGGCTTGATTTTTTTACAGCAGCGTAATCAAATTGATGTTTCAAGCGTCGATACTACGAAGGTGCAGCCAGCATCAAGCGAAAGCGGCAATATTAGCGAGCATGTTTATGGTAACGCCAACAGCAAAGTACTATTAGTTGAATATGCCGATTTTCAATGTCCAGGCTGCAATTCATCTTACCCGGTCACCAAAAAAGTCACTGAAAAGTACAAAGACAAGATTGGGTTTATCTTCCGCAATTATCCGCTAACTAGCGCTCACCCGAACGCGCTGGCCGCAGCGGCTGCCGCCGAATCAGCTGGACTACAAGGTAAGTACTGGGAAATGCACAACTCGCTTTTCGAAAATCGAGCTAGCTGGGTAGAGTTATCCGGGTCAACTCGTACTGAAAACTTTGTGAAGTTAGCCTCCGACATCAAGGGCTTGAATGTAGAAAAATTCAAGGCTGATCTCGAAAATCCAAACATCCGTAAAAAAATTGATTACGACATGGCGCTTGGCAAAAAGGACAGCGTTGGCGGCACGCCAGCTATGTACATTAACGGCAAAGATGTCGGCAGCCAAAAAGTCCTTAACGGTAAGCTAGTTAGCGGCACAAACACCGATACTAATGCTAGTTATGTTTGGGCTAATGCTGATAATTTTGAAAAGTTCGTCATCCAGCCAGCAATGAAATCTGCTGGAATCAGCTACTAGCTGTTATTCATATTGGTATTTGGTGTACCTGCGTTAGTTTGTGGACCTGCTTGTTGATTATTGTTTGATGAACTAGGCATTCCTTGCGGCGTGGCGGTATTATTTGTACTAGGATTAGTTTGTTGTTGTACTGGCCCGCTAGGCACACCGCTCACTGCATTACTCTGCGGCGATTTATTGATCTGCATGCCGCCAGCAAAGCCCAACCCGCCAGCGAACAACACAATTGCTATGACGGCCAAAATCATAGTTGGCGTCATAGACGAGCATTGCGCCACTGGCTGTATTGACGGCGTACCGCCAGAAGGCATTTCAAAACCATCTTCAATTTTAGTTGGCATTTATTCATCTCCTTTTGTTAATTAATATTGATTAAAATATAACTAGGAGCTATTAAAGACGCCTTAAAAAATTATTTTTTCTTGTTGTATGCAGGAAGAATGACTGTAAAAGTAGAACCAACATTCTGTTCGCTATCGACGTTAATTCGTCCGCCATGCGCCTTAATAATCCGCTCGGCAATTGACAGGCCTAAGCCGTATCCAGCAGTAGTACGCGACTCTTCGGCTCTATAAAATCGCGTAAAAATCTGCGACTTTACTTCGTCGCTCATGCCAATACCAGCATCCGCTACAGCAACGCTGATGTGCTTACCCTTTTTACTGCTAGAAATAGTAATGGTACCGCCTTTGTTACTATATTTAATAGCATTGTCTAGCAAAATCGTGAAAAGCTGTTCTAAACTTTGTCGATCGCCAAGCAGCAAAAGATTTTTAGTTTTATCATCGATAGCAATATCTTTTGCCAGCGCCTGATTTACTACTAGGTTCATCGCCCGAGCAATCACCGATTGCAAACCGACCTTACCCTTCTGAATTTCCAGCTTGTCTTCTTTGAGCAACCCTAACATTGAGTTGGTTAATTTTTGTAAACGTTTAACATCATCAACATTGTCGGCGATAACTTGCTTAGCCTGTTTGAGAGTCAATTTCGGATTCATTGATGCCACTTCATTAGCCGCCAATAGCGCCGTCAACGGCGTGCGTAATTCGTGGCTAGCATCGCTGACAAAACGCGATTGCGCTGCCATGTTATCCTCGATTGGCTGCAGCGTATGCTGAGCTAGCAGATAGCTGACTAGCCCGCCTATCAAAAACACCGTCAAATTTGCCAGCAGCAAGTTTAGGCGAATCGCCGCCATCGCTTCATCTTCACGCGTATCAAGATAGCTATGAATTGAAATAACCGTACCTGGCTCGGCGGAACGAATCGTAGAAGCTGCTTGCTGATCATTTGGCGGCCGGCGATGAAACTCTTGGCTTGATAGTCCATAAATTATCAAACTAAAGGCGATCGACATAGACATGATGATCGCCAAATAGGTCCCCGCTAAGCGAACAACGGCGCGTTGACCAACATTTTTCATGCTTTTCTAATCTCGTCCTTAACGATATATCCAAACCCTCGTACCGTTTGGATAATCGGATCAGCGCCTGGAAAAGGCTTATCAATTTTGTTGCGTAAATAGTTAATAAAAACTTCAACGTTATTCGGCAAAATATCGGCATCAAAGTCCCAAACGTGCGTCATGATGTTTTGCTTGCTGAGAATTTGATTCTTGTTGCGCAGCAAATATTCAAGAATGGCAAATTCTTTGTTAGATAGCTTGATATCTTTACCAGCCCGTTCAGCAGTGTGATTAGCGACATCAAGTTCAAGATCACGCACTGTCAAAATGTTATCAAGTACATCCTGCGGCCGCCTCAGCAATGCCCGAACGCGAGCGCCGAGAACCTCGAAGCTAAACGGTTTCGGCAAATAGTCGTCGGCACCGCTATCCAAGCCTTCCACAATATCTTTATTCTGATCTTTGGCTGTCAACATCAAGATTGGCGTTTTATTACCGTCAGCGCGCAGCTTTTTGGCGACTTCAAAGCCATTCATGATCGGCATCATCACGTCGAGAATGATGAGATCGTAATCATCAGCCCGCGCTGCATTGTAGCCATCCTCGCCATCATACTCGATATCAACCGCGTAGCCGTCCATTTCGAGCCCTTGCTTGATCGACTTGGCAATTCTCTTCTCGTCGTCAACAACCAAAATCTTCATAATTTTATTATAACCTTTCTTTTGTTTAATGGTTTAGTAATTTAAGGACATTTCTGGCCACAAGTAGTGAGTCGTCTGCTTGCCGCGGCGGCTCATCGAAATCCACCAATCGCCAGCGGTCGTTTTAATTTTGATTAAACCTTTATTTTTGAGGCGACTCAGCTGTGTCATCAATTTCGGACGGCTCATTTGCAAGCTTTCGGTTAGCCCTGTCAGGTCTTCCTCACCACTCTCGCTAATCTGCTGCAAAACAAGCGCTTCATCAGTTGTCAAATTCAAATTCTTGGTCATATTCACTCCTTTGCTTAGGTTTGTAATGACAGTATGCGCGGTTGAGCTTAAAGTATCCTTAAGCAGCCGCCGCAAGATCATAAACTGTATATTGTGCACCACCGTAATCGACTTTACTACCAGTACTTTTCACCCATAATAAGATTTCGGAGTTACCACCTGGTCCACCCATACCGCTGGGGCCGCCAGATTTCCCTTGTCTGCTGTTTACTACGTAATAGCGAACTTTACCTTGTTTAACAAGCTGTTTGAATTGCGATAGCGTCAACGTCGAGTCACTACCATTGAAGCCGCCGATGGCCATGACTGGCTGGCCGCTTGATAATTGAATCGGCGCCGATTCGTTAGCGCTATTAACTGCCGCCAGCCATGTCGTGCCATGACGGTTTTCTAGCAAAAACGAGACGAGCGTCGATTCAGCTCGCGCCAACTCATTATTCGTATTGCTCATAGCTGAAGCGCCTGGACCAGCCGTTGGAATACTGCCACTATGCGCTGTAGCTACCGTGCTAACACTAAAGACAATCGGTGCCGCCATACCAGCAGTAATTGCTAAGCCAAGAATAATTTGTTTAAGCCATTTCGCCTGCAATAACGGCAGCAGCGTCAAAATAGTTGCTACACCACCGGCAATCACCACTAGCCACATCAGCCAAGGCCAATAGTTGCTATAGCCGAGCATAATAATGCTAAGAATTGTCGTTAGCGCGATACTCAGCGGCAGTATCCAGGCTACTTTGGTGCGACGCGTGTAAGCTTGCCATATGTATGGCGCCCCGATACCGACCAGCGCCGCTACCGCCGGCGCCATAGCTACAACGTAATACGGATGAATGATGCCGCTAGTCATGCTGAAAATTACTATATGCATCAGCAGCCAACCCAGCCATAATAATACACCGATGCGCTCCTTATCATGTCGCGGTGCTCGGCGCAACAACCAGATTACTAACCCAGCGCTAATCAAGGCTACCGGAATTAGCCAAGCAATGTTCGGCCCAAAGCTCTCATTAAATATACGCAGCACGCCAGTCTCGCCGCCAAAGCCAACACCGCCAGGACCGCCGCCACGACC
>JABCNZ020000021.1 GCA_013333845.2 Candidatus Saccharimonadota bacterium | reverse complement strand
CGAGGCGGCGGTTAAGTGTCGCGAATTGTTGCTATATTCTGCTATTGGAGCGGCTGGTCTAATCGTCTTTTCGTCTATTCATCCAGCGGTTTGGCTGCCATTAGTAGCGCTGCTGTATTATGCGTTTTATCGGCGGCGTGAGGATGGTTATCTGGGCGGAGCATACTTGGCGACGATTACTTTGGTGCTGTTATTCTTGCATTGGTTGAGCGTACCGCTAAGCGACAATTTCACCATCACTGCTTGGGTGGCGCTCGTTGGCTTCGGGGTAGTATATTGGTCATTAGCGATGAATAAGCGAGCGTCAATCGCTAGCGATATGACTCTATTGGCTGCTACGGTACCAGCGGTGATATTACCGATGATAAATTTGTCGACGGCATACGAATTGCCGTTCAAAATCTTGGGCTGGTTAGCAGCTGTCGCGGCACTTTATATGGCAGTATATGCCAAGCGGGATTGGCGGCCGATGGCGATATTGGCGCATCCGAGTTTGGTATTGTTATTCTACTTAACTGCACAATGGCTCGGCGTTAAGCTTGAGTTTATGTCGATCGTTTCGCTGATTATCTTTGCGGTGTTTTATGGCGCCGCCGTGGTCGCACGAACTAGAAAATTATCAGTTTATTGGTATTATGCATCATTTTGGAGCGCCATTGGCTGGTCGATACTTTTACTGCTGATGGCTATGCCAGCTAGCGTCACAACCGAGGCGGTACTGCTAGTAACACTAACGTGGGCGGTCAATGGCAGCGCCCTGATAGCTGAGGGGTTGCCGAAGAAGAATATTCCGTATTTCGATTCGGGCATCCTTTTGGTACTGTGCGGTATTTTATTTGCTATTCATATGCTAATTGCGCCTGTTCACGACATAGTGGTGCCGTATCTATGGTCAGCGGCGATTCTTTCAGGGGCGGTGATGTCGTGGCGCTGGCTGGGGTATGCTCATGTATACACTATCGCGCACTTGGTGCTGGCTCTCGCTGTGTTTAGTTTATCGACCCTTGTCCTGGCGTTAAGGGGAGATAATGCTATGGAAATATTGTTCCTGGTCGAGCATTCGCTGATGGTTATCATCGGCTTGGCGCTCGGCAGGCGGCTGATTACTATCTGGGGTGCTGTCGGCGTGACGCTGGCCTTAATTTACTTGCTGTCAGGCTATGCTTATGCGCTGGCTATTTTAGCTGGACTATCTATTATCGCGGCAGTGGTAGTTGTGGTGGCTAGGGGGCAGAGGAATAAGCAGAAAAAAGTTGCAAAGAAATAGAGCCCGACTCCGACAGTGAGGTAATAATCTATACACAGAGACGTTGTTGGTCAGGTTTGATGAGGAAGTATAAAGTCCGAAAAGATAGCGTCTTTCTTTTAGATTAAAGTATATTTTCTAGCTTCAACAATTTAATTTTCTTTTCGATTCCGCCAGCATACCCCGTCAGTTTACCATTACTGCCGACAACCCGATGGCACGGTACGAAAATTGAAATTGGATTGCGCCCGACTGCTCCGCCGACGGCTCGTGCCGACATTTTGGCGATACCGCGTTTCTTGGCGATATTTTTAGCAATTTCTCCGTAGGTAGTGCGCTCGCCATACGGTATGGTTTGCAAGATACGCCAGACCTCCAACTGAAAAGGCGTTCCATCAAGCTGTATTGGCGGGATTTCTCCAGGATTTTTGCCAGCGAAATACATATCAAGCCAGCGTATTGCCTTAGCGAAAATCGGTAAATCAGAATTTGCGGTATTCTCGCCTAGCTTAGCGTCAAAATGTTTTTGCCTAGTGAACCACAGGCCAGTGATAGCGCTGCCGTTGCTTACTATGGTAATTTCGTCCAGCGGTGATTGGTATTTACAAAAGAAATTACTCATAATAAACGTATTTTAACACAGTAACTCTGTCCGATATTGTATAATAAATATATGATATTAGAGGTGAGCTTGCAGACGGCGGATGATTTGGTACAGTTTGGCGCGAAGCTTGGGGGCTTATTGCATGGCGGCGAGACGCTCGAACTTGTCGGCGATATTGGCGCTGGCAAAACTACACTGACCAAGGGATTGGCGCGCGGCTTGCAGATTGACGACGAGGTTCAGAGTCCGACGTTTACGATTAGCCGCAATTACGAGGCTACGGACGGCTTGCGGTTGGCTCATTATGATTTTTACCGCTTGCCAGATGCTGGTATTATGAAAATGGAACTTGATGAAGCGATTCACGATTCGCATACAATTACTGTGATTGAGTGGGGCGATGTAGTAAATAACGTATTGCCAACGGACGTATTACAGATCGTCATCCAGGTGCAGCCTGATGATAGTCGTAAGCTAACTTTGAAGAGCAGCGGTGAAAAATCTTATCGAATTGTGGAGAAATTGCGATGATTGTATTGTGGAATAGCGCTGAAATGACGGTGCAATTAACGCTAATTGATGGTGACAAACGAACCGACTACGAATGGGCGGCTGAACGCAATCTCGCGCGCGACATGCTAGCTTATTTGCGCGACCGATTAGCAGAGAATGGGGTCAGTTTTGCTGATATATCGGGCATTGGCGTATTTCGCGGTCCAGGGAGTTTCACTGGTTTGAGGATTGGTCTGGCAGTGTTGAATACGATAGCACACGAACAACGTATTCCGATCGTTGGGGTTACCGGCGATGCTTGGCGTGAAGAATGCTTGGATCGGCTGCAGAATGGCCGCAATGATGAAATAGTTCTGCCTGAATATGGCGCTGAGGCTCGCGTCACCAAACCGCGTAAATAGTTGCTTATTTTGTTATAAACGCGGTACAATGGTAGTGTCTACGAATGTGACATTGATAAGTTTAATTTTGATAATTTTGCGGTTTTTTGACTTGATGCGTTGACTAATTGCCGCGAAAGAAAGGAAAAATATGGTTGAGGGAATTATTGCCGCGATTGTTGGTATTATTGCTGGCGTGGGCGGTAAAGTGGTATATGATCGCCAACAAGAGACCAAGAGCAAAAATACGGCTGAACAGGTCATAGCGCAAGCTGAGCGCAAAGCTAGCGATATCGTACTTAAAGCTAAAGATGAAGCGCTGCGAATCGAGAAAGAGCGCCGCAAAGAGCTTCAAAAAACCGAGAATCGTCTGGCGGACCGCGAGGAGTCGCTTGACAAAAAGCTTGATCAGCTTGATAAACGCAGTGAAAAATTACGCAAGCAAGAAGACGAAGTTGAAGAATTGAAGAATGAGATCCGCGATATTCGTACGCGTCAGCAGGAAAAGCTTGAGAAAATTGCTGGCCTCAAGAAGAAAGATGCCGCTGATAAGTTGATGAAGATGACTGAACGCGACATCAAGGGTGATCTACTAAATCTGGTTGCCAAAATGCAGCAAGACGTCGAAGCTGACGCCGAGGAGCGGGCACAAACTATCCTCGTCGAAACGATGGAACGCATGGCTAGCGAGGTAACTGCTGAGCGCACGGTCACTGCGGTTAAACTGCCAGACGACGACATGAAAGGTCGAATTATCGGCAAAGAAGGCCGTAATATTCAAGCGATGCAGCGCGTTACTGGCGTAGACTTCTTGGTTGATGACACGCCAGGCATGGTAGTTTTATCGAGCTTTGACCCAATTCGCCGCCAGGTAGCGCGTCTCGGTCTCGAGATGTTGATGAAAGACGGCCGTATTCACCCAGGGCGTATCGAAGAAGTCTTTGCGAAAGCTGAAAAGCAAATCGACAAGGAAACCCAGCGTGCTGGCGAAGATGCGGCGCGCGAAGTTGGCGTTACCGGTATCCCGCGCGATTTGTTAAAGCTACTTGGCGAGCTGAAGTTTCGAACTAGCTATGGTCAAAATGTTCTTAAGCATTCGACTGAAATGGCGCATATGGCTGGTATGATTGCTAGCGAGATTGGCGCTGATGTCCGCACCTCTAAAATAGCGACGTTGCTGCACGATATGGGCAAGGCAGTTACTCACAAAATTGAAGGCAAACATCACCATATCGGTGCCGAGCTGGCTCGCAAAGCTGGCCTGAGCGAGGGTATCTGTCATGCGATTGAGGCTCATCACGACGATATTGAAGCGACGACGCCAGAGGCCATCGTCGTTCGTATTTGCGATGCAATCAGTGCCGCTCGGCCGGGTGCGCGTAATATCTCTGCTGAGAATTTCGCTGAGCGCATGCGTGATCTCGAAAATGTTGCGACTAGTTTCCAGGGGATCGAGAAAGCGTACGCCATAAGTGCTGGCCGCGAGATTCGCGTGATTGTCACGCCAGAGAAAATCGACGACCTTAGCGCTATCAAACTAGCACGCGATATCGCGACTAAGATTGAGTCAACTATGCAGTATCCTGGAACTATCAAGGTGAATGTTATCCGTGAAACTCGCGCGGTTGAGTTCGCCAAATAAATACCTTTTTATCTGCCTGCAATTTATAATCAAAATACTCTACTGTATGACAACTGGTAGAGTATTTTATTGTTCGACTTGACCGAGCAGTTTACCTATGATGACGATGCGGCCAGCATCAGAGCCGCCAAGTTCACAACTGTATAGAGTCAGCTTTGCTTCTTGGGACGGAGCTTCGATTTCAGTCTGGTCTGGCTTGACATCAAATATTTTAGTGATTTCGTACGCATAGCGAGCACCTTCGTAATCGACTACAATGTTATCGCCTAGTTTCATCTTATCAATGTTATAAAAAGGCGATTTCTCAACAGTACCCTGCGGTGTTGGCTGGATGCTGAAGCGGTGAGCAGCAATAATGAAATTACCGCCATCTTTGGGATTGCCATGGTTTGGTTGTCGCCATTCAGCACCGCGGTCGAGTGCGGCACGACCTTTATCGTAGTGAATATTGACGCCGATACGCGGTATAACAATGCGGTTCTCACCGATTTTAGCTTTTGGCAGCGATTTAGCGTCAATCGGCTTGGTAAAAATCAGAGGTGCCACTGACGGTGATAAGGTCAGCATCATGAAATACACGCCAGTGCTAATCAGGCATATCGCCACTGCAAAAATAGCATATGGACGGCGGTGCTTTTTTTGTTTGATCGAGAGCAACTAACCTCCTAAAACGATTATTCGTTAGTAGTATAACATAATTAGTTTGATATGAAAAACACCTCTTGACAAAGAAAAGGCGTTTTTCGCTTTGTAGAAGTAAAACCTACAGTTTTATTTATTCGCTAAATGGCTGCGCTAGCGTCAATGATTGGTCATCCTCGGCGATACGTAATAACTCGTTATATTTAGCGACGCGATCGGTTCGCGATAGCGATCCAGTTTTAATCTGGCCGCAACCCAGGCCAACGGCCAAGTGGCTGATTGTCGTGTCTTCGGTTTCGCCAGAGCGATGGCTCATGACGGTGCGCCAGCCAGCATTTTGCGCCATTTTAACAGATTGAATAGTCTCGGTTAGCGAGCCGATTTGATTTGGTTTAACTAGCAGCGCGTTAGCAGTTTGTTCAGTGATAGCTCGCTCAATCAGCGAGGTGTTCGTGACAAGCAAATCGTCGCCGACTAGCTGGATGCGGTCGCCGAGTCGTTCGCGCAGCAGCTTCCAGCCATCCCAATCATTTTCGGCTAGACCATCCTCGATTGAGACAATTGGAAATTCATTTGTTAAGGCTTCTAGCCAATCAACCATTTCGCTGCTTGTTAGCGACTTGCCTTCGCATTTAAGTTCGTAGCGTCCTTCTTGATAGAATTCGCTTGACGCCGCATCCATCGCAAAGACAACGTCGCGGCCGAGTTCGTAGCCGGCGTTTTGAATGGCTTCGGACAATAAGGCCAGCGCTTCGCGATTGCCGTTGCGGACGCGCGGTGCGTAGCCGCCTTCATCGCCGACAGTAGTTGGATAATCATAATTTTTTAGTACTTTGGCTAGCGCATGAAAGATCTCGGTGCCCATTTTGAGTGTGTCTGCAAAAGTCTGCGCACCTTTACAAATGATCATAAATTCCTGAATATCGGTAGCGAAAGCTGCGTGAGCGCCGCCATTGAGCACGTTCATCATTGGTAATGGCAGGACAGGTGTGCTGTCGGTCATCTCTGCGACGTAGCGCCACAGCGGCTGATTCTTAGCGCTGGCGGCAGCTTTAGCGGCGGCTAGGCTGACGCTGAGAATGGCGTTAGCGCCAAGCTTGGACTTATTATCGGTACCGTCTAAATCGAGCATTATTTGGTCGAGAGCAGCTTGGTCGCTGGCATCGTGTCCGGCTAGCGCTGGTGCAATGACTTCGTTAACATTGCGTACTGCCTGGTAAACCGCTTTGCCTGACCAGTCAATGCCGCCATCGCGCAATTCAAGCGCTTCAGCCGAGCCAGTGCTAGCGCCGCTCGGTACGGCAGCACGGCCAAGCGTGCCGTTACTTAAAATAACGTCTGCTTCAACGGTTGGGTTGCCGCGGCTGTCGAGGATTTGTCTTGCTTTGATTGATTGAATTGTGAAATCGTTCATAGTTATATTATAGCATTTAATGCAGAAGACTAGACTGTTTGAAATCTCACGGATAAAATATTTCAGGCAACTCGTTTTTCGCGGTATAATGAATTTATGGAAGTGCAAAAACAGGGAATTTTAGTTATTAGCCGCCACGCAGAGAGCGAGTGGAATTTATTAGGTAAGTGGACTGGCTGGACAGATGTCAATTTGACAGAAAAAGGCATGCGCGAAGCCGAGCAGCTTGGTGAAATTATTCGCGATATTCACTTTGATGCCGCTTATACTAGCGAGCTCAAACGTACGCAGCAAACCTGTGATGGAATTCTGCGCGGCAAGGGCGACCAGGAGGATCTCGAACGGATTATCGCCAAGCCGCTTAACGAGCGTGATTACGGCGACTTAACCGGCAAAAATAAATGGGAAGTCAAAGACGAGATTGGCGATGAAGCATTTCAGGGAATTCGCCGCGGCTGGGATTATCCAGTACCAGGTGGCGAGACACTCAAAGATGTTTATGCGCGGGCAATTCCGTACTTTCAAAACGAAATCTTGCCGCGGCTGCAAAGAGGTGAAAATATACTACTCGTTTCGCATGGTAACACTATTCGCGCACTGATGAAGTATCTTGACCAGATTCCTGATGAAGAGATTGGCAAAGTGGAAATGCCGTTTGGTACGCTGCTCGTCTATAAGTTTAATGCTGGTCATCAATTGTCGCTGGATAAGCAAACTCGTACGATAGACATCATTCCGCCGAAGGCTTAAATTACCAAATTTCTTTATGCGGCACGCGTAGGATTTTAGCTAAGGCATATTGGATAAGCCAATAAACAGCTGATACCACTAAGCAGAAATTGCCGACGATAGTCATAACTTGGTGCGGTAGTTTAGGGATTGTTGGTGCAAAGAGCAATAGAATGACTGGCAGAACCGTCAATATTAATTTAATGCAGATTATCAGTTTGTACGACAAGTTTAATTTCCATTTTTTTGCTGGTTGTTGTTTTGGCGGGCGGGTATTGGCGGCTATCACGTTGGCTGCCGAATGCGTGATTTTAGCGCCAGTCTTGCCGATTTTCTTTGGCAATCCTATTAGCGTGATTATTGACATAACAATAATTGCAGCTGTAATGGCAATAGAGACAATGGCAATGAAGGGGGCGGCGTCGCTATAGCATCCAGAGTGGCTCACGACGGGTCGAGGCGCTTGGCGTTCTGGTAGAAAAATCTTTTGTACAGCTTCTGATTGGAATAACGGATATAGTAATATAATTGCCGTCCATGTCCACTGCAAAAATACTGACAAATACCCTAATGTGCCAAAGATATTAACGACTATGCGGCGGCGCGAGTGTTGTTTGCTTTTCATATAGTTATGATAGCATGAGGAGTATGGGAGGGCAAAATAGGACAATAGCAAAACCTGCCGCTCGTCGGCAGGTTCATAATTCAAATGGTCGGGGTGAAAGGACTCAAACCTTCGACCTCACGGTCCCAAACCGCGCGCGCTATCAACTGCGCCACACCCCGATAGATGTGCAAAGCTATTATATATTATTTTGCGAGTTTTTCCTAGTCGTAATATAATCAAAGCATGAAAATATTATTTTGGAAGCATAGTAATGACCATGACAAGGTCTATAGGTGGCTGATAATTGCTGTGCCAGTAGTAGCGGCAGCTCTTAGTTTATGGATTGGCTTGCGGCAGAGCGTTTGGTTTGATGAAGCATATTCGATAATGGTAGCTAAGCGGTCTGCCAGCGAGATCATTCGGCTGTCGGCACTTGATACTCATCCGCCGCTGTATTATCTCGTTCTGAAAATTTGGGCGAATGTTTTTGGCTGGAGCGAACTGGCATTGCGCTCGCTAAGCGTGATCTTTTATGGAACCTCAATTGCGTTAGCTGGTTGTTTTATTAAAAGGCATTTTAATGCGCGAGCAGCCATTTATGTGCTAACAATGTTGCTTCTGGCGCCATTATTAATGCGCTACGGTTTCGAAATTCGCATGTATTCTATGGCGTCGTTAATCGGCGTAGCGGCGACGGTGATGTTGGCACGGGCACACTCTAGCAAGCGGTGGACTGACTGGCTTATTTATGGAGTGCTAGTGGCGCTAGGTATGTACACGCTATACTACTTGGTGCTTTTGTGGCTGGCTCATCTAGCCTGGCTAGTCGCGATGGATGCTGGTAGGTTGCGTAAGTCTTTATGGAAAGAGTGCCGCTGGATAGGGGCTTATGCGTTTAGTTTGTTGCTGTTTCTCCCGTGGCTATCGTCTTTTTTGAAACAGGTTGGCAATGGAGCGCTTGCACCAATTGGGCAGCCAATGAATCTCGAGCAGCTAGTTGGTATTGTTTCGTTTAATACAATATACCAGCCGCTTTGGCAACTGGGTGTGATTACCTCAATATTGGTGCTAGCGATAATTTTTGTATCTGTCCGCTCAATTATTATTACTTTTCATGTTAAGAAAAAAAATGATATTTTATGGCTATTAGTTAGTTATATCAGCGTGCCGATAATGCTATTGATGGTGATTTCTCTGTATAAACCGATGTATGTCGAGCGTTATTTGGCGCACGTTGCGATTGGCTTAGTTATGTTCGTGGGAGCTAGTCTCGCACTATCGACCGAACGTGAGACTCGTGAAGTTTGGCGAATAGCCTCACCGTTAGTTTTGCTGGTAGTTCTGGCGATTGGGGCAAATAACCTCAGCCAGGTTGGCAATTATAACTTCCAACGTATGCAAAAGCCAAACGTCAACTCTGTTGCTTCTATAGCTAAATGTAGCGAAAATGATGTGGTGTTAGCGGCCGATCCGTATGTGGCGATTGAGCTAGATTATTATCTACCGAATTGCCAGATATATT
Source organism: Candidatus Saccharimonadota bacterium (assembly GCA_013333845.2). GTDB lineage: Bacteria > Patescibacteriota > Saccharimonadia > Saccharimonadales > Saccharimonadaceae > Saccharimonas. The sequence continues at coordinate 8,448 of JABCNZ020000021.1, read as the reverse complement.
TTGCTAGTAGTGACCAACATCTTGGCGGTGGTTATGCTCCGCTAGATGGTAGCAGCCGCCAAGTTGTCGACACGAAAAAAACATTTACCCGCGCAAAGAATATTTATGACGTCTACTATAGCGACATGAAAGCTAGTCTGCCAGGCAACTATCGCGAGGTCGAAACGATCGATTTACCACCGCTAAAAATCACTAAGTTTAGCGCGGAATAATCTTCATCAAAAATTTGGTTCGCACCGCTAGGTAAATAATTGCAATTACCAAAATTGATAGCGCGAGGTTTTGAGGAACCCCGGCTAGACGGTCAAACGAATTAAAATAACTAGCTGGCGCGCCATATTGCGGATTGACTATTAGATGTGCTCCCATGACTACGAAGGCATGAATTGAATAAACGTAAAGCGAATTAGTCCCAAACGGAATAAGTAGCCAGCCGAGATAGCGTTTAATTTGTTTTTCAAAACGCTGGAAAATCATAAAAAACCCAATAAACCAGAGCAGCGACATAGCTACGCGCGCTGGCGTTAGAGCTAACTTATCGAAGCTGGTCGCTAGAATAGGGCGAAAATTATTAATAGCTGTCGAAAGATTATCATTCAAGGCTGGCGCGAAAAACTCGGCAAAAACATTGGCGATAAAAGTGATGATAAACATGGTAAAGATGACAGTTTTAGTACGGCGCCGCGTTTTGGCGGACAAACTATTCCACCATGATTTAATTTGCGGCGAGTAAAATCCTAGCGTGAAGGCGATGAAAAAAATAAATTGCCAAGTAAATGGCTGAGTGAATTCGTTAACCGGCTTTGGCGTTAGCAGCCAAACTAGAGTACTGACGGTTAGAACGATGTACCATTTGCCGCGGCGCAGTAGCCAAAGCGCAGCTGGTGTTAGCGCCAAAAATATCGCATATAGACGCAAGTAATCGGCCCAGCCGTAGAATTCTTGCAAGGTAACTATTCTCCAAAATAAACTAAAGATATTGCTATCTAGCGGAGGCAAAGGCGATTTGACGCCGTCGTTGCCAACAAAATACCAGCCGATCGCAATCGATAATATTGTAATGATGATACTGGTTAGATATAGCATGAAGCTTCGCCGCCAGATCAATTTAGCAGCGTATCTAAACGAACGCTCTGTTAATTTAGCACCGCGGACAATGCCTAATACTAATCCAGAAATAATAAAGAATCCTTCGGCGGCAGTGACGTATAATCTGCTGTCGCCGCTTATGAACACGAGGCCATTTGGAAAATAACTCAAATGATCAAGTATGATTATTACCAAAAACCAGCCTCCCATTAAATCTAGGCTGACAATACGATTAATTTTTGGTTTTTTTACAGCGCTCATTTTGGTCACTTCTACCAGTATAGCAGGTCCAATCTGAGGATAGTGTTAAAAGTAGCGGCTAGCGCGGGCGTTTTTTGGCGATATTACGAGCCTGTTCAGTATACTTGTCTTCAAGCGGGTCTAAAACAACGGCACCGTATTTACGGATTATAGCTTGCGAAACCATCCAATCGGCAATGTGCGGATTCTTTGGCAAGAGCGGACCGTGCAAATAAGTGCCGATAACGTTACGATAACGGGCGCCTTCACGGCCATCAATATTATTGTTGCCTACGCCTTTGATGACGTCGCCGAGTGCTGCGGTGTTTTGGCTAAGCGTAGTTAGCCCAGAATGATTCTCATAACCGATAATTTTACCGAATTCTGGACTTTTGACGATAATATTACCAACAATGCGCTCGTCACCGCCAATTGTCTCTAGGTCAAGAATACCGATACCAGGAATTATGTCGCCGTCTTTGGTAGTAAACGAGCGGCCGAATAGTTGGTATAAACCGCAGATAACTAACATTGGTAAATCGTCGTCAGCTAATCGTTTGAGTTGAGGGGCAATCTTTTGCAGGTCGTCACTAATTCGTAACTGTCCGGAGTCCTGTCCACCACCACCGACGATTAAATCAACATCGTCTGGAAAAGCGTCGCTAACGTTATATTCGATTAGTTTGGTAGCAAAACCACGCCATTCTAGCCGCCGCTTGAGAGTCAGAACATTGCCCCAGTCGCCGTAAATGTTCATATCGTGCGGATAAAGTTGCAAGATAGTGATAGATTGTGGTTGTCTTTTCATCGGATTTCCTCCACGTCGGTATAACGCGCTAGTAGTCGTCGTAGTGCTAACATTGCGGTGTAGCTGCAGTAAATACGTTTTGGTTGGCGAGTGTGTTTAGTGATGAGCTGGCGCAGTGCAACCGCCAGGTCGGTATCAACAAAATCGATAGGCACTTCGTCGTATTCTAGTCGTAGGGCCATGTCATAGGCGCGGACGCCAGATACGGCTGCGACGCCTTGTTCTTGTAAACTATCAAAATCTACATCCCAGAGCCAGCTCATGTCGCGGCCATCAGCGTAAGCATCGTTAATAGCTATCATAGTGGCGTAGTTTGCTGGGTCGAACGAAGCTAGGGCCAAACGGAAGCCAGCCGGGTTTTTGACCAACACTAGCTCGCAGGGTTGTCCATCTATTATTAATTGCTCGCCGCGGCCAAAAGCTGGCTTAATGTTTGATAGCGCTTCGAGCATAGAATCAACATTTAGACTATTACCGAGAATTGCGCGCACTAAAGCAACAGCACCAGTGGCATTTTGTAGATTGTAGATGCCCCGCAGATTTAGATTCACCGAGTGATCGCTGCCGTTGAAGCCGATAACGGCGTGCTGGTCTTTAAACTCTTCAAGACTGGTGTCGTCGGCGTACAATTTAGCCGCATTTTGCTCGCTACTACGTAGAGAATCATCAGAAGGGAAAGTCTGCAAATATTTTGGGTTAACACCAAAACTTCGCAGCGGTGATTTAATATCGTTTACAAAATCAGGACTACTTAATCGCGGGTCGTCGCGGTTAAGGACTACGCACTTTGTTGTGTTTATTGCAACATTGTGAAGGAGCTTGGCGGTATTGTCAATTTCGCCAAAGCGGTCTAGCTGGTCGCGCATGACATTTAGCAGTAAACAGTAGTCTGGTTTAATTGCTTTTGCAAAGTGAACGGCATAAGCCTCGTCGAGTTCAAGCACGGCAATATCAGCGTTAATTCGTCCGTGCAAATCAACTTCGCCTAATAGCGCTGCTGCCACGCCGCGCGTGAAGTTGCTGCCAGTACGGTTGGTAAATACTTTCAGGCCTTGGCTTTCTAGTAATTCGACAACAATTTTGGTAGTAGTAGTTTTGCCGTTGGTACCGCTAATGAGTGCTACGCCCATTGGTAGTTGCTGTAATGTGCGGCTAACAAAATCTGAGTCGATTTTTTCAATTACTAAGCCTGGCAAGGCTGAGCCGCTACCGCCGCGAATCTGTGCAGCTTTCTTAACAGTCTTCCCGAGCATAGTCGTAAGAGTTTGACGCATAAAACTCATTATACCTGTTTTTGGCGCATTATAGTAGCGTCCAAACGCTTTTTGAACTATAATAAAAAGCATATGTTTATTGTGGGCATGATTTCGTGGTGGTATAGCGTTGGATGGAAGCGGGCAGCAATAGATGTTTGGGAGTCTATCGAGCGATTATACGATACGTTTTCGCTGGGATTATTGCTGAAGACACTATTCGCGCCGTGGCGGCAAATTTCAGCCGGGAAAGTGCGCGGACCAATCGGGGTGCAGCTGCGGGCGTTTTTTGATCGCTTGGTATCGCGGATTATTGGCGGCTTTATAAGGATAATAACGCTGCTGATAGGTGTAGCAGTCTTGTGTGTGATGCTGTTGATTGGCTTGCTGCGTTTATTGATTTGGCCATTAGTGCCAGCTATGCCAGTATTTATGGTTATTGCGGCAATATCGGGGTGGATACCATGGCATCTTTAGGTCCGTTAAAATATACATCGCAGCGGGCGAGCGAAGCGCGCTTTGGGCGGCTGCTGTCGCCGATGATTGCAAAAAGCCTTTCATGGTTAGCGTTATTACTGGTGATATCGGGTACTATGCTAGTAACTATGGAGCGTCTGTCGCTAGGCTGGCTGTGCGGCGCTCTGGCGGCAGTATTATATATGGCGGTGAAATTTTATAATTGGCACGTTCACGATCTGCCAGCTGGTAGGGGCGGCTCGGTTGATGATTTGTTGGCTGGCGACGTGTTGGGCCGGTTGTCGCGAGAACCGAGCGTACGAGAGATTGCTAAAGTAATTGGTGAAGTGCCAAGCGGCCAATTCATGGGGGTGCGGCTTGGTATGACGCCGTCATTTTTAGCTACTATCGCTGAGGGTTCGACGATTTCCGTTGACGAACTGTGGAGTGTAGCTGACGACATTCGCCAAGCTAATCAACTAGACCGTATCAGCGGTGCCGTATTAGCTACAGCGCTAGTGAGGAGCTTTCCGAATTATCAATCGATAATAGCGCAAACTCATTTAGGAGATGAAGATTTGGATGCTGGTATTTTGTGGCAAGAACATTTGATGGAGATTGTTCGGCATTTTGGCCAGCGGCGGCGGACTGGCGGCTTGGCGCGTGATTGGTCGTTTGGCTGGATTCCGCACCTTGAGCGATTCGGGCAAAATATCAGCGAACAAATTGGCGCTAGCCGTAATACCTTGTCGATCGACATACCATCGCATGTTCAGGTGATTGATCAGCTAGTGGAAGCTTTTGGTACGGGCGGGCGGCAAAACGCGGTTCTTATCGGCCAAGCTGGTGTTGGCAAAACATCAGTAATTCATGCTTTCGCGGAACGAATTTTGGACGCTGATGCGAATGTACCCGAAAATCTTCGCTTCCGCCAGATCTTCATTCTTGACTCGGCATCGTTGATTGCGGCAGCGCCAGGACGCGGCGAACTTGAAAACTTAATCATGCAGGTTTTAGGTGAGGCTTACAATGCTAAGAATATCATTGTTTGCCTTGATGACGCGCAGTTATTTTTCGAAGAAGGCGTGGGGTCAGTAGATTTAACAAATGTCTTGCAGCCGATTTTAGATGCTGGCAGGCTACGCTTAATTTTAAGCATGGACGAACAGCGCTATCTCGAAATTAGCCGCCGCAACCCGTCGCTAGCTAACTCGCTTAACCGTATTAATGTCGCCGAAACCAACGAAGCAGAGACTAAAAAGGTTCTGCAAGAACAGTTGATTGCTATTGAGTTCAACCGCAAAGTTACTTATATGATACAAGCGATTAACGAAGCTTATCGCTTGAGCCAGCGTTACATTCACGATATAGCTATGCCTGGCCGGGCGCTTAAATTGTTAGAGTCGGCGGCCAGTTTCAGCGAGTCTGGTATCGTGACCATGAATTCTGTACAGCAAGCAATCGAGCGGACAATGGACGTTAAAGTTAGCGTGGCTAATACGACCGAAGATCGCGAGCGGCTGCTGCATATGGAGGATTTAATTCATGAGCGAATGGTTAATCAAGCTCGCGCTGTTAATGTCGTCAGTGATGCTCTGCGCCGCGCTCGCGCGGGTGTGCGTAATGAGAATCGGCCGATTGGTACTTTTCTATTTTTGGGACCGACTGGTGTCGGCAAGACGGAGCTATCAAAAGCACTGGCCGACGTATACTTTGGCGGCGAAGGCAAGTTAATCCGCTTAGATTTGAATGAGTTTGTTCGCTCCGAGGACGTCGCTCGTTTAATCGCTGATGGCGCGGACGACCCGATGAGCTTGACCGCGCAAGTAATGAAACAGCCTTTCAGCGTGGTGTTGCTCGACGAGATCGAGAAGGCCGCGCCAGAAGTGCTAACTACACTCCTACAATTACTCGACGAAGGGATTTTGCGCGACGCCAAGAACCGTGAGATTAGCTTTCGCGATGCCATCGTAATTGCTACTAGTAACGCTGGCGCTGATAGGATCCGCGAATATATCGAGCGCGGCTATCGGCTTGAGCAGTTTGAACAGCAGTTTATTAACGAATTGATTAGTTCGAACCAGTTTCGGCCAGAGTTTCTCAATCGCTTCGACGAAATTGTGCTCTTTCATCCGTTTACGCCTGCCGAGTTGGTGCAAGTGCTTGATCTGATTCTGGCTGGCGTCAACAAAACTCTATTGCCGCAAAAAGTGTCAGTGACTGTTGATGACGACGCGAAACAGCTTCTCGTTCAGCAAGGATACGACCCGCGGCTAGGCGCTCGGCCGATGCGCCGCGTCGTTCAGAAAGCGGTGGAGAATACTATCGCTAAGCTCATGCTATCGGGGGCGGTCAATCCGGGCGATTCGGTGAACATTGATGTCGAGCAAGTACGGCGAATTTTTGAAGAATCTGAATCGCAAGTAGCTCCATTGCAAGGCGATGTGCCTAACCAGCAGAACCAAGCTTAAGAAAGTTTTCTAACAAGAGTTTTAGCGGCGCGGCGATTGATAGGTGCAACAATACCAACGGCTAGCGCGCCAATACCGCGCACGAGTGCCCGTGCTTTGGTTTTGTAGCGTTCTTTTTTGCTGAGGGACGTATTAGTGGTATCAAGCTGCGGCGACTCGGACCAGAATGCTAGCCGCACCGCTCTGACGCCGAGTGCCAAGCCTCGCTTTTTATTGCCGGCAAGCGTCTCGGCGTAGCTGGCTCGAGCGGTAAAATTAATATCATATTGATCAATACGATTTAGTCCGTCGGCATGTTTGTGCGAATCCTTGAGTTTCTCTAGTCCGTAACGAAAAGTTTCAACAGTCTTGGTATTATTTTCTGGAGTATCAAATTCATCGCTTGCTATGCGCGACAATTGCATGGTTGCCAGCATGGCTGCGCTAGCTCCCAGCTCGCGCAGCGTGCTGCGATTTGGTTCTTGTTCGGCTAAAGTTTCATTTTGATTAACTGCCTCAGTAAGTCACTTTTCAGCTTCTTCGTACTTGCCTAAATGTCTATAGGCATTACCCGCGTCGCGCGCCATCCGAGCCTTTTCGGATGGATCTGACGTTGTATCGTATGCCATTATCGCTAGTGTCGCAGCAGGGTAATAGGATCCATCGCGAGTTGCTTGCGCGGTCGATTTTGAAAGTTCGCCAAAATCCAACTCGCTGTCTTTAGTCTCCATACTTATATTATAACACGAAAAATTATCTAATGCAAGGCATGCGTTTCGTATTTTTGCCGGCAATTATCCCACTAGTCGCCAAGGCTTATTTTGATAGTGACGTAGCTAGTTGGCTCGTGGTCGAATTTATTGGCGTCTACTTTGGCGTACGGCTTGGCTATCTCGGAGGTGCCGTATGTATAATCTTTATGCAGCGCCTGCGGTATAACGCTCAGGTATAAAATATGGCCGTTAGTATCCTTGAACGTATCGCTTTGAACGATAGTATCTTTATCTTTTGTATTGATAAGCGAGAAGCCAGATTCTTTAATTTTTTCGGTTAAATCCATACGAGTTTTACTTACGGAAGCATTATGCCCATACTCTGTAGTGATAGACTTATCATTTGAAATATTACTTTTATAAACCGCCAGTCTATACGATTTATCTAGCTTCAAATTGCTATAGATACTATGAATTTGGTTATAGCGGGCAGTGTTGGTGTATTCTACGACCATTCTGTCGACTAGATATACGCTCATAGCTGTTAGCCAAAAAAGCACAAAAACCAATATCGCATACACCAGTAAGCTTCGGCGCACCATGAAGTGAGTGTCTGTTTTTGTAATGTGTTTGACACGCTGCTTGCGAGTCTTCTTGGGAGATTTATTTGCCTTGGTAACCATAAACATAGTGTAGCATACCGATACGATTATTGGCTAAGTATAGTTGTGGTAACAGATGATCCGCTGATTATCGCACCGGATAGCAAAGGTTGTTCCGTGGCTCTATTCGGATCAAGCGGCTGGCGGCCTAAATTGTTGACGCTATCAACCAGGCTAGGGAAATTCTTTGCCAAATCATTGTACGGCCTGCCATCAGGTATCGTACTATCGGTAGTGATGAATACCCAGCCGGCATTGCGTTGGCGCGATAAATTGATTATTTTTTGGTAATCGCTAGCCTTTGCGGCATAAATCGTATGGAAAATACGATGGGAATTAGCTGGGTCTTTTTCAAAGGCAGAGTAAGCGGTCTTATAGTTATTAATATATTCGTCAGCAGTGCCTTCGTTGGTCATGAAAATATCGGCGTATGGCGCAATCGCGTCGGTGATGTGCGTACCAGGATTGGCAACGACCAATTTATTGCCGTAAGTATTTTTCGTATAGTTATATAATTCTGCCATGTAAGCCGTTGCGCCGTTATTTCTGGACGATATCTCGTCGAAATAGAATCCGTGAATTTTATCTGCCCCGTAAAGTTCAATGAACTTAGCCATGGCGGCTTTAACTTCGGCAATCGGGCGAGTTTGATGAATAGTGCGGATGTAAGCGACAGTTTTGAAACCAAGCTCGGCGTTCTTTTTTAGCAGCCGCACATAGCCTGGGTCGAGCTTGGCGTCAGGACTGCCGTCTGCCATGATGAGTGTATACGGGATT
>JABCNZ020000020.1 GCA_013333845.2 Candidatus Saccharimonadota bacterium | reverse complement strand
TTTCGATAATCTCGGCAGCAACGTTTGGCGGAACTTCCTCGTAGTGAGCTAGCTCCATCGTCGATGCAGCACGCCCTTGGCTCATCGAGCGGATGTCTGATGTGTAGCCGAACATGTTGGCTAGCGGCACGATTGCTTTGATTAGTTTAGCGCCGCCCATTAGATCATCCATACTTTCGATACGGCCGCGGCGGCTGTTGAGGTCTCCGATGATGTCGCCCATGAACTCTTCGGGAGTAGTGACTTCTACTTTCATGACTGGCTCGAGCAAGACTGGATTGGCTTGTTTGATACCAGCGCGGGTCGCGATATGCGCTGCCAAGCTAAACGCCAGCTCGCTAGAGTCAACGTCGTGGTACGAGCCATCGTAGAGTGTTGCCTTGACATCGACTACTGGGTAGCCGGCAATAACGCCGCCGTCTAGTGTTTCGCGAATACCTTTTTGTACGGCCGGGCGATACTCTTGCGGCACCACGCCGCCTTTGATTTCGTCGATGAATTCAAAGCCCTTGCCTGCCTCATTCGGCTCGAAGCGTACCCAAACGTCACCGTACTGGCCGCGACCACCGGACTGTTTGGCGTGCTTACCTTGAACCTCGGCGGTACCTTTGATGGTTTCGCGGAAGGCAACCTGCGGTTCGCCGACATTAGCTTCAACATTGAATTCGCGCTTCATGCGGTCAATTAGAATCTCGAGATGCAACTCGCCCATGCCCGACATAATCGTCTGCCCGGTCTCTTCATCGGTGTGAATGCGGAAGGTTGGGTCTTCCTCGGCGAGGCGCTGCAGCGCAATGCCCATTTTTTCTTGGTCGGCTTTGGTTTTTGGCTCGACGGCGATTGACACTGGCGGCTCTGGGAACTCGATAGATTCCAGAGCGATCGGGTGGCTCAAGTCAGCTAAAGTATTGCCTGTGAAAGTATTCTTCAATCCGACCACCGCTGCGATATCGCCGGCGCCAACGCTATCGATCTCTTCGCGTTTGTCGGCGTGCATTCGGACGATGCGGCCAATGCGCTCTTTCTCGCCAGTGGTGGTGTTAAGGACGTAGCTGCCAGCTTTCAGTACGCCAGAGTAGACGCGGATGAAGATTAGCTTGCCGACGAACGGATCAGCGGCAATCTTGAAGGCCAGCGCAGCCATCGGTTCTTTGTCGCTTGGTTTGCGGCCGACTTCGTCGCCAGTTTTTGGATTTTTGCCCCAAATTTCGTCGACGTCGAGCGGACTTGGCAAGTAATCTGCCATCAAATCGAGCAGTTTTTCGACAATCACGCCGCGGCCGTCGCCGCCAGTTACCAAATAGAAGTCGCCAGCCAGCACGCGTTTGCGCAGCGCACTCTTGAGTTCGTCGATGGTAATTGCTTCCTCGCCCTCGTCGAGGAACTTCATCATCAAGCCATCGTCGGCCTCGACCGCATTTTCGACCAGTAGGCTGCGCGCATGCTTGGCTTTTTCGAGCATATCAGCCGGAATCTCGCCGACTTTCAGCTCGTGGTCAGTGTAACTATCGTAAGTATAAGCCTTCATATCGATCAGATCGACCACGCCGCAAACATCCTTTTCAAAGCCAATCGGCAAGTGGATAGGGAACGCCTGCTTACTGAGGCGGTTGTGAATTGATTCGACAGATTTGTAGAAGTCACCGCCAGTCTGGTTGATCTTGTTGATGAAACAGATACGCGGCACGTTGTACTTGTTGGCCTGGCGCCAGACAGTTTCGCTTTGCGCCTCGACGCCCATTTTGCCGTCGAAGACGGTAACAGCGCCGTCGAGCACGCGTAGCGAACGTTCCACTTCGGCTGTAAAGTCGATGTGCCCTGGTGTATCGATAATATTAATCTTGTGGCCCTTCCAGAAGCAAGTCACCGCCGCCGAGGTAATAGTGATGCCCCGCTCCTTTTCCTGCGCCATCCAGTCGGTGGTGGCGCCGCCATCATCACCCTTGACGGTACCGATTTTATGCGTCAAGCCAGTACGGTACAAAATACCCTCAGTGGTGGTTGTTTTACCGGCGTCGATATGGGCAATAATGCCGATATTTCTAAAGTTTTGTAATGGAACGGTTGCTGCCATTGTTTTTCCTCTATTAAGTTGATTTGTCGAGATTCTTGGTTGTTTTTTGGCACCAAAAAACTACTCTTAACGACAATTATATCAGATAATTTACAAAAATGATAGCTAAGTTTAACTTTCGCAAAACCGCTCCTATGTATAGCGTAGGAGCGGTTCTATGTTTGCGTGAAAAGAAATGATTAGCTGCGAGCAAAATGAGCAAAAGCGCGGTTGGCTTCGGCCATTTTGTGAGTGTCTTCTTTCTTCTTGAAGGCAATACCAGTTTCGTTGCAGGCGTCGACGATCTCTGTCGCTAAGCGCTTGCTGTACGGCATACCGCTTTTACTGCGGGCAGCTTGTACTAGCCAAGTAAAGGCAAAGTGCTGCTGGCGATGGCCCTGAATCGGGAACGGAATCTGGTAGTTAGCACCGCCAACGCGGCGAGACTTAACCTCGAAAGCCGGGCTAATATTGTTAATTGCCTTTTCGAAAACCTCTAGCGGCTCTTCGCTCTTGAGGGTTTTAGCAGCTTGCGCTAGAGCATCATAGACAGCCCGCTCGGCTACTAGTTTCTTGCCGTTGAGCATTGATTTGTTGATGAGGCGCTGTACCAAAACCGACTGGTATTTGCGATCTGGCTGCAATTGGCGCTGGAGCTTTTTGGTAACTTTGCGAGGCATGATTACTTGTCCTCCTTCTTGGTGCCGTATTTACTACGGCCTTGTTTGCGTTTGGATACGCCTTGCAAGTCAAGCGCGCCGCGGACGACATGATAGCGCACACCTGGCAAGTCTGGCACGCGGCCGCCGCGAACTAGCACCACAGCGTGTTCTTGCAGATTGTGGCCTTCGCCGCCGATATAAGCCCAAACCTCATGGCCGTTAGTCAAGCGAACGCGGGCAACTTTGCGCAGCGCCGAGTTTGGCTTCTTTGGCGTTTTGGTGGTAACTTTGACGCAAACGCCGCGTTTGAGCGGTGCGTTTTGGTTGTAATAGCGCACCTTGAGGGCATTGTGGATACGGCCTAGCGCCGGCGACTTCGACTTTTTGCTAGCCGTCTGGCGAGGTTTACGTACCAGCTGATTGATAGTTGGCATTCAACTTCTCCTAATTACGATGATAATAAACGAGCTTGCTAAAGGCTCATGGCGCAAGCGGCAATGCAGCAAACATCCGCTCGCATCTCGGGAGTCACAGCATTATCACACCGATAGCCCCGCTTCACCCGAGAGAAACTCTATATTCTATTATAGCAAAAAATCTATTAAAAAGCAAGGTTTGCTCGTCTTCTGGACGACGGAGTCAGGAATGAACTCAACTGGTGATGTTTGGCAAAAGTTCGCTTTCGTCGTTTCCGACTCATCAGCATAGACACGCATCTATGGAGCGAATGCGACAAGCAGGTCAGAAAGGGCGGCGGGGTGACCCGCCTGCCGCACTCGCAATGATCACCGATTTGTGGTCGAGATAGTTCTGTCGTTGCAGAAGAAGAGCTGCCACTTACCGTCTCGGCAGAGAACGGCATTGCTTGCGAACGATGAGCCAATATTCCTGGCAAGCGTATGCTTGCCCATCTTGCTCAGCTCAAAGAGTGTGTAGACGGTACCGTCGATGTAATAGATCCTCTTCTGCTTATCGCTCCGCCTGTAGGCGAAGCACTCTGCGGGGCCATACTTAGCGATCAGCTCGTTCGGGGCGTCACCCCGAAACTTAGCCTCAAATTCCCGAGGGAACAAACTTCCGGGAAGGAGGTAAGTGACAGTGATGTCGTCGGCGGCCATGGCCGCCTCCTTTCTCCTCGCCTAGCTGGGTGCTACTTGCGCGTGCATTTCTGATACACACGAGACGAGGTCTCGGCCGCCAAGTGAAAATATTCTATTCGCCAGTCAAGATCTCATCTCGTGTTTGCCTGCTTGTCAAAGTGCGCTTTCAGACAAGGATTTGCTCGACTTGTCAATGAAAGCTGATATATATATCACATATGGACGCGCATGTCAATAGATTTAGGCAATTTTATCGAATTTTATGCAAAAAAGGCGCAAAAATAACGAAAAACGAGCATTTTCACCTGTTTGCAATGTTTGCAGCTGCGGATAAACTTAGCTCTATATTTATAACTAGGAATTGAAACAAATGATATCAAGAGCTATTTGTCGTCGCTACTTGATTTCTTGTCGTTTCGAATAAACCATCGAATCAAGGCGATAGCGGTTACTACGGTTGCGATTACTACTATATACGGTATAGCTACAGTGATATAGGTTATGATGATTTCTTTACTCATAGTTATATTGTTTAATTAAGATCGTCTACATGTCAATACTTTCGCCGTATTTTTGTACTAAACTTGAACCGCTATCGCATTAAAAACGCAAGCAATATAGTATAATAAACGTATGAATCCGCTAAATGACAATGATATCCAATACGCTGGCCACCCTGAACAGGCGCCGCGGCCTGATCCGCTGGTGCCAGAACCGCAGCGCCGGCCGCCGCGCGACCCATTCCGTAAATTTCGCCTGATTATGATTGGCGCTGGTGTCGCCGCTGTTTTAGTGATTATTGTTGCGATCGTGGTAATGACGCTCGCTCGCTCGTCAACAGTCAAAACAGATGAAAAGAAAAAAACCGACGAGACCAAGGTAGCTCACTTGACTGCTGCCGAAACTATCAAGCACGTCAACGTTTATTTCAAAGGCAAGGAAAAAGCCAAATCGTCAATCACCACTCCAGTAAGAGTCAAAGGAAGAAAATTCTACACCGTAGTGCCCGACCTCGACCAAGTTCAGAGTTTGGCCGGTTATGTTCCTAAGGATAAATCAACTTCACAGCGCGAATCAATCGAGAAAAACATGGACTACGATGGTTTTACCCGCAAGGTCTTCTCGGAGGGCAGCAGAGCAAATTATTTAGCTGATTTCACGCGCGACGATGTCACCTGCCAGCTGAGTACCGATATTTCGCAGCGCGACAAGCTCGGCGATTGGATGGAGATTCGCTGTCTCGACACCAAAATTTACGCTGAATACGCTGAAGCGCAGCAGCCGGTCGTTTCGGTCTATACTCCAGCCGTGAGCGCTGCCGGACAGTACGGTTTCATCGGCAAGCCGGCTCCGTTCAAAGGTGCGCTGAAAGGTTACCAGCTGCTAGAAATTCCAGTCAGCACAGTGTTGTATCAGCGAATGACTGCGCCTGACAATCTAGGATTATTCTATCAGACGCCAGACGGCTTGTGGCATTATTTCCAAGATCGCAATCGCAACATACTGGTCGCCTGCACTCTTTACAATAACCGCGAATTACGGATGGCCTACGCTGACCAAAAGTGCCAGCCGATTGGCGGTAGTACTAAAGATACGGTGACATATTCTGGCAAACGAGATTAGGTCTCGCCTTATTCTGGCTGTTGGAATATGCAAAGATGCAGCGTGCCAAAAATTTAGCTGCAAAAATAATTACCGCTCGTCTATATGAGCGGTAATTATAGTTTGAGCGGGTCTGCCTATGACTCGGCATCGACATCTGGCGTGATGTCGTCGGCCTCCTCGTCAACACTTTCGGCATATTCGTCGGCTGGCGAATCGTCTTCGCTAGTGTCGAGCGAACGGACACCAGTACCCACAGGAATCTTGCGACCGATGATGACGTTTTCCTTCAGGCCGTGCAAGTGGTCGGCGCGGCCGCTGGTGGCAGCACTGATTAACACGCGGGTAGTATCCTGGAAGGACGCAGCGCTCAGCCACGAATCGCTCCAGATGCTCACCTTGGTAATACCCAAGAGCATTTGCGCGTATTGCGCTGGCTCTTTGCCGTTAGCGACCAAAGCTTTATTCTCGGCAACTACGCGCGCTTTCGAAACGATATCGCCCATAACAAAGTCGCTGTCGCCTGGGTCCTCGATCTGGACGCGGCTAAACATCTGGCGAACGATGATCTCGAGGTGCTTGTCGGCTACGTCTTGGCCTTGCGCGGCGTAGATGCGCAACACTTCGTTGATGATATAGCGTTGAGTTGCCTCGGTGCCCTTCAAGCGCATTAGGTCGTGCAAGTTGAGCGAGCCGATTGTCAAGCGGTCGCCTGCCTCAACATGGTCATTAGCCGATACCACTAGCTGCGCAGTACCCGGAATCTCGTAACGGACTGGCGCGGCAGCGTTAGCGGCGATGACGATAGTGTCTTCGGCGGCTTCGACAACGCCGTCGAATGGCGCTACTAGCGAACGGCTATTATCGAGACCTTCGGCAAGGATATCGCCAGCCTTGACGCTAGAGCCGTCTTGCAATAGCGGTTTGCGGCCTTCGAGCGGCAAGCGCTCAACGCGGCCAGCCTCTGGCGTGACCTGGACGATATATTTCTTGCCGTCTTCCCAGACGTCGACAGTACCAGCCACCTCAGTGATGTAAGCTTGACCCTTCGGATTGCGCGCTTCGAAGAGCTCCTCGACGCGCGGCAGACCCTGGGTGATGTCGCTACCGGCCACACCAGAGTTGTGGAAGGTACGGAGTGTCAGCTGAGTACCTGGTTCGCCGACCGATTGAGCAGCGATAACGCCAACTGGTTGAGCTGCGCCAACTAGCTCGTTGGTTGCCATGTCAATACCGTAGCTGCGGCGCGGAATACCCTCGAGATTGTTGGTCGAGAGAATCGACTGAATCTTGACCTCGTTGATATTAGTGTCGGCTTCGATTTTGTTGGCGATTTCGCGGGTAATCAACTCGTTAGCGCCGATATAGCCTGGCACAGCATCACGCGTATAGCGTCCGTACAAGCGATTACCGAAGCTGATCATCGTTTCTTCAGTCTCTGAACGATAAATCATGTAGCCTTCGTCGTCGCCTTCTTCGTCCTCAACAGTGAAGACATCTTGCGAGACGTCGACCAAGCGGCGCGTCAGATAGCCTGAGTCGGCAGTCTTCAGCGCGGTGTCGATCAGACCCTTGCGCGAACCGCGGGTAGCGACGAACGATTCCAAGCTCGACAAACCACGGGTGTAATACGAGCGAATTGGCAGCTCGATTTCGCGGTTGGCGGCGTCGACCTGGATACCAATCATGGCGCTAGCTAGCTTGACGTTGCTAATATCACCGCGGGCGCCTGAGTTAACCATGATCGAAATACTGGTGTCGATGTGGTGCAAGTTGTCTTGGAGCAATTTAGTAACCTGATTGTCAACCTTGCGCCAAGCTGCTACCGTCAAATTGTAACGCTCGTCGTCGGTGATCAAACCCTGGTCGTATTGATCGGCAATCAACGCGGCATGCTTGTCGCCTTCCTGGATTATCTCCTCGGTTTGATCGAGGTGGACATAGTCGTCCTTGCCAGTTGATACTGCGGCCACGGTGGCGAAGCGGAAAGCTAAGCCTTTCATACGGTCGGCCGTCTTGGCGGTTTCTTCGGCGCCGTAGCGATCAAAGATTTGCGCCAAAACTTTCTTCAACTCTTTCTTGGTCTGGACGTTATTGTTGTAAGGAAAATCGTCCGGCAAGATTTCGTTGAAGAAGACGCGGCCCAGCGTGGTGTTGTGAATCTCGCCCTTGGCGCGAACCCGAATTGGGCTTTGCAAGTGAAGCCGGCCCATGTCGTAAGCCAACTCGGCGTCGCGACTGTTAGCAAAGACAGCGCGATGCTCGGTCTGGACGCTCGGCTTTTCGTAGGTCAAGTAGTAGTTACCAAGCACGATATCCTGGCTGATACTAAGCACTGGACTGCCATCGGCTGGTTTAAGCAAGTTGTTAACCGCGCTCATCAGCTCGCGAGCTTCAGCCTGAGCGTCGTCGGACAACGGCAAGTGGACAGCCATCTGGTCGCCGTCAAAGTCGGCGTTGAAGCCGGCACAGACTAGCGGGTGTAGCTGAATCGCCTTGCCCTCGACTAATTTCGGCTGGAAAGCTTGGATGCTCAAACGGTGCAGGCTCGGTGCGCGGTTAAGCAAGACGTACTTGCCCTTAATGACCTCGTCGAGTGCGTCCCAAACCACTGCTTCGCTCGACTCGATCAGACGAGTAGCGCTGCGGATATTATGCGCGTAATCATGCTCAATCAGCCAGCTGATGACAAATGGTTTAAACAACTCGATCGCCATTTGCTTTGGCAAGCCGCACTGATTGATTTTAAGCTTTGGACCAACGACAATCACTGAACGGCCAGAGTAATCGACGCGCTTACCGAGCAAGTTCTGACGGAAGCGGCCTTGTTTACCTTTGAGCATATCGCTAAGACTCTTCAAGCGTCGGCGGTTGCCAGTGGCATTGACAGCCCGGCCGCCGCGCGCTGATGAATTATCAATCAAGCTATCGACAGCTTCTTGCAGCATGCGCTTTTCGTTGCGCTGAATCACTTCTGGCGCATTCAGCTCAATCAGTTTCTTGAGGCGATTATTACGGTTAATGACGCGGCGATAAAGATCGTTCAAGTCGCTTGTCGCGAAACGGCCGCCTGCCAGCGACACCATCGGCCGCAGGTCTGGCGGAATCACCGGTAGAACCGTCATGCACAGGCTCGACGGCTTGATGCCAGCTGCTTGCATGCCTTCTAGAACCTTAAGTCTTTTTAGTAGCTTTTTCTCGCGCTGGCCCCTGGCGTCCTCGGATTCTTGTTGCAAATCAGCGATTAGTTTATCGAGATCGATCTCGTCGAGCATTGCCTTGAGCGCGGTGCCGCCCATAGCTATTTCGACTAATTCTTCGTAAGCTTCCGGCAAGTTGTGATAATCAGTTTCGCTCATTAGCGCGTGCTTTTGCAAGCTTTCCAGCTGCGATTTTTTGGTGGTAAATTGATTTTCTAGCTCTTCGAGCTCTTTGCTCTGTTCTTCAGCCAAAGCCTTGACGTCAGCGCCGTCAGCGCCAGCTTCGCGTTCGTAGCGAATTTTGATAGCGGCGCGAGCAGCTTCGGTCTCGGCTTCGAGATCGGCTAGTAATTGGTCGCGTTTCTCTTCGTCAACCTTCAGAATTACGTACGTAGCAAAGTAAGCAATCCGCTCGAGATTACGTACTGTGATGCCTAGCAGTAAGCTCATAGCGCTCGGCGTGCCGCGCATAAACCAGATGTGCGCCACTGGCGCTGCCAATTGAATGTGGCCCATGCGCTCGCGGCGGACAATGGATTTGGTGACTAATTCGCCGTTTTTGTCGACGGCAGCTTCGCGCGAACGCACGCCCTTGAGCTTGGAATCATGCGGATTGATATCCTTGACCGGGCCAAAGATTCGCTCGCAGAACAAGCCGTCGCGCTCTGGCTTTTGAGTGCGATAGTTAATCGTTTCCGGCTTAGTGACTTCACCGTGGCTCCATTTTAGGATATCTTCCGGGCTGGCAACCACCAAGCGCACTGCGTCAAAATCTGCGATACCAGATGTCGAGACTACTCGTGCCATCTTACGCCTCCTCCTCTTCATTATCGTTTGTATCGTCGTAATTATCGTAATCGCTTTCCTCTTCCGAGATTTGGCCGTCATCGTCAATATCGCGCACGCTCATGCCGTCGTCGATATTGCCGATGCCGTCAGATTCGTCAAGGTAGGTTTCTTCGTCGTCATCGTCGGAATTATCACTGCCATTGTTATCGTCGCTTGCTGGCACAGTTTTGTCAGCCGGACCGCTAGTAGCGATAAGATTTTCGGCGTCGATATTGTTGGTGTGTTCGTCAACCAGATCGACGCGCAGCCCCAAACCTTGCAGTTCCTTCACCAAAACATTAAAGCTTTCTGGCAGCTTCGGGCCGGTGATGACGTCGTGCTTGATAATTGACTCGTAAGCTTTAGCGCGGCCGTAAACGTCGTCGGACTTGATAGTCAGCATTTCCTGCAAAGTAGTCGCCGCACCGTAAGCTTCTAGCGCCCAAACCTCCATTTCACCGAAGCGCTGGCCGCCGTTTTGCGCCTTACCGCCGAGCGGCTGCTGGGTGACCATGGTGTACGGGCCGGTCGAGCGGGCGTGAATCTTGTCGCTGACCATGTGGTGCAGCTTAATCATGTGCATGACACCGACAGTAGTGCGTTCCTCAAAAGCTTCACCGCTGCGGCCGTCGAAAAGCTGGCTCTTGCCATCTTTGGCGAAGCCGGCTTTCTCGAGTTGTTCCTCAATCGTTTCATTACTGACACCGTTAAATGGCGGCGTAGCGACTTTGTAGCCGAGAGCGCGGGCAGCCATGCCCAAGTGTGTCTCGAATAGCTGGCCCAAGTTCATGCGACTCGGCACACCTAGCGGGTTAAGCACCACATCTACTGGCGTACCGTCAGCCAAATATGGCATATCCTCGACTGGTAAAATACGCGCTACCACGCCCTTGTTGCCGTGACGACCAGCCATCTTGTCGCCGACACTGATTTTGCGTAGTTGTGCGACATAAATCTGGATCTGCATTAGCACGCCAGCCTTTAATTCGTGGCCGTTTTCGCGGCTGAAGACCTTGACGCCGACAACTTTGCCTCCGCCGGCGTTATTCATGCGCTGTGAGGTATCGCGTACGTCCTTAGCTTTTTCGCCGAAGATAGCACGCAGCAAGCGCTCCTCAGAGCTTAGCTCTTGCTCGCCCTTTGGCGTAATCTTACCAACCAAGACATCGCCGGCACGCACTTCAGAGCCAACCTGCACGATACCGTCCTCGTCGAGGTGGCGCAAACTGTCTTCCGACACATTCGGGATATCGCGAGTGACAATCTCTGGACCGAGCTTAGTTTCGCGAACTTCAACCGAGTAATCCTTGATATTGACCGAGGTCAGCGTATCATCTTCGACCAAACGGCGGCTGATGACGATAGCGTCCTCCATATTGTAGCCGCCCCACGGCATGAAGGCTACCAGCAAATCTTTGCCGAGCGCCAATTCGCCGTCAGCGATTGACATGCCCTCGATCAAGATATCGCCCTTAGCGACCTGCTCGCCGCGCTGGACTCGAACTTTCTGGTTGATGCAGCGATCATCGTTGCTCTTGGTGAAATGAATCAAGTCGTATTTTTTGACGCCGTCAGCGTACTTGACTTCGATGCTATCACCATCAGCACGGATAACTTCGCCATCAGCTTCAGCGACAACCAGTTGGCTGGAATCGCGAGCAATATTAGCTTCAATGCCAGTACCGACAGTTGGCGACTGCGGCTGCAATAGCGGTACTGCCTGACGTTGCATGTTCGAGCCAGTCAAAGCGCGGTCGACGCGGTTTTTCTCGATGAATGGCACCAGGCTAGCAGTCGAGCCGAGGATTTGCTTGTGCGAAGCGTCAATCAACGTCACTTCCGAAGCATCGACGCGAGCCGGTTGCAAGAATTTGCGGGCCGAAACACGTGGACTTTTCAGATTATTATTCTCGTCGAGCTTGACGCCAGCATCGGCAATCACTTCGTTAACTTCTTGAGAAGCATCGAGATAAACAACTTCGTCGGTAACATGGCCGCCAACAACCTTGAGGTATGGTGTCTCGATGAAGCCATATTCGTTAATCCGCGCATAAGTCGCCAGGTTCAACACCAAACCGATGTTAGCGCCCTCTGGCGTCTCGACCGAGCAGATTCGTCCGTAATGTGTCGGGTGAGCATCACGCACCTCAAAGCCGGCACGCTCGCGACTCAAGCCGCCTGGCCCCATCGAGCTCAATCGGCGCTTGTGGCTGAGTTCCGAAATCGGGTTGACCTCGTCGAGCAGCTGGCTGAGCTGGCTAGAAGCAAAGAATTCGCGCACCGCTGCCACGACCGGGCGGGCGTTTATCAACTGGCTTGGCGTAACATTCTCGAGATCAGACATTGACATGCGATCCATAGCGTTGCGCTGCATGCGCAGCATACCGACGCGGAACTGGCGCGCTACTAGCTCGCCTACCAGCTTGATCCGCCGATTGTCGAGCGCATCGATATCATCGCCTGGCTCTTGGGTGTTATTCATGCGGATCAATTCGCGGATAATAGCCACCAAGTCGCTCTTTTGCAAAGTACGATTCTCGGCGATATTTGGCACATCTAGCCCTAAACGCTTGTTCATCTTGTAACGGCCGACACGGCTGTAGTCGAAGCGTTTGAAGTCAAAGAACATCCGTTCAATCATCTGGCGCGCGTTATCAGTTGTCGCCAGGTCGCCTGGGCGCAAGCGGCGGTAGACCTCAATCAAGGCCTCGTTGACGCCATGAGCCGGATCTTTCTCGAGCGTAGCCTCGATATATTTGATATCGCCAGTATCAATATCTTCGAATAATTCTTTAATTTCCGACACCTTGCTGTAGCCAAGCGCTCGCAGGAACGTCGTCACAGCAATTTTGCGGCGGCGATCGATCTTGACGTAGATAGCGCCGCTAGCGCTGGTCTCGAACTCCAACCAAGCACCACGGCCTGGAATCAACTTAGCACTGTATAGACTGCGCCCAGCGCCCTTTTCGGCAGTATAGAAGACGCCCGCCGAACGAATCAGCTGGCTAACAACTACGCGTTCGGTGCCGTTGATAATAAACGTTGCCCGGTCGGTCATCCACGGATAGTCGCCCAGATAGATTTCTTGTTCTTTGACCTCGCCAGTCACTTTGTTGGTCAGTTCGACCGTTACCGACAGCGGCGCTTCAAACGTCAGATTATTCTCTTTGGCGAATTTCTCGTCGTTTTTTGGATCCTCAAATTTGTAATCCTTGAATCGTAATTCAAGTTTTTGGCCGGTGTAGTCCTCGATTGGGTTGAGTTCTGCGAAGATCTCGCTTAGGCCCGTCTCGACGAAATCTCTCCATGATTCCTTTTGATGAGCCAAGAGGTTCGGCACCTCGACCGCTGTGTCATCATTGGTGAAGAAGACACGTTTGACCGGGGTGTGCTGCGCCGTTGTTGCTTGTGGCATAGTACTCCTGCTTGATGGTTAAGTTTGATGAAACCGCACTAGGGTAGTGATTCCCGCTCGCGATTGGCGCCGAAGCTTTACTAAATGTAGATACCGCATACCAAAAACGCCGTGCCACAGGCGCAGTACACAACCAACCCACATTACACAATCTTCATTAACTCCAATTATAATCGCGCGAAGCTGCTAAGTCAAGAGTTTCGGCGATAAAAATAAGGAAAATCCCCGCCAGTTTTACCCGGCGGGGCGGCTAGGAACGGTTCCTCCTAGCTGGAGCGCCTCGTTAAGAGGCGTTATTTGAGGTGAGTGGTGTCGCGCTGTGAGTCATTCCAGACTTTGGCGGCTTTGGCCATCGCGTAAGCAAAGGCTATCATAGCGCAGCTAGCCAGCGCAAACAAGGCAGCAAAAACCGCTACCCAGATCGTACCAATCACTAGGAGTCTGAGCACTACAAGCGCCGCAGCTGTGGCATAAAAAAACCACGCGGCTGCGCCCAACTTGCAGTACCGCACCCTGTGCGTAGTATACACGCTAGTCGAGACTGGGCTATAAATCCCCTGACTCTCTGACTGAAGGAACGCCCTGTGGGCGAGCGCAGCGGCAATAGTACCGCTGCTAAACGAGGCCAAAATCATAACCTCGACGATTCTAATCATCTCTCTTTCACCTCCTCAGGTCGAAACGACTAGAATATCTAAAATTATACCACAGCGTCTCTCAAGACGCGACCTTCTGCCTAGAAATCGCAAATATGCTAAAACCATCGCCGTTATCGTGCGGCCGTCAAACTAGTCAACCGCTGCTTCAGCGGATTATTTTCCAGATTTCCCCGGTTTGCTGTCTTTGTTGTTTTTGCGGCCGATTACTTCGTCAACTACGCCGTATTGCAGCGCTTCGTCGGCGCTCATCCAGTAGTCGCGCTCCATGTCAGCTTTGACTTTGTCAAGTTTCTGGCCAGTGTTGCCGGCTATGATTTTCGCTAACCGCTCTTTTAACTCTATCGCCTCGCGCAGGCTGATTTCTTGGTCGGTCACCTTGCCGTGAGTACCGCTCGACGGCTGGTGAATCATCACTCGGGCGTTCGGCAGCAAATAGCGCTTGCCCTTGGCGCCGCTGCTTAGCAAGAAAGCACCCATGCTAGCCTGCAATCCGATGCCGATCGTCTGGACATCGGGCTTGATATATTGCATAGTATCATAAATTGCCAAGCCATCGTACACCACGCCGCCCGGGCTGTTGATGTAAAGCTGGATATCCTTTTCGGGATCTTCGTTAGCTAAGTGCAGCAGCTGCGCCACGATGACATTGGCTGTGGCTTCGTTGACTTCCTCGCCTAGGAAAATGATGCGATCCTCTAGCAGGCGCGAATAAATGTCGTAACCGCGCTCGCCGTCGCGCGTGCGGACGATCACGTTGGGTACTAAGTAATTCGATGGTTTCATGGTCTAATTGTAGCGTACTAATTAGCACTCGTCAAGGCAGAGTGCTAATAACTTGCTATTTAACGCGAAATGTAGTATAATAAAAAGATGGACGGCGCAATCCCGCGCCGTCTAGCTCCGTTTCATCGATAGAGAGAGGGGGTGGTACGCTATGAGCGTACCTATCCCACCACCCAACCCACACGACCAGACGCCGTTGTGGCGGCGCCTCATCACCACCACCCTCCTGCTGGCCATCTGGCCGGCGGGAGCGCTCATCCTCCTCCTCGGCTCTGCGGCCGGGGAGGAGAACCCGCTCGGCCGGGGCTTCACTGCCCTGGCCGAGGCGCCCTGGTGGGCGCTGACCAGCGCCGCGATGGCTCTGGTCACCGTCACTCTGTTCGCTATCCCCGTCAGCCTGAGGCTGGCGGCGGACATCACAATCGGGGCGAGTGCACTCGCCCTGGTACTGTCGTGGGGTCTCGACCCCGCGACAACCGACATAACAGGTACTCCCCTCTGGGGATGCCTGTTATTCTCGGTCGGCATCGCCCTGATCGATGCCGGTTACAACCTTCAGGAGCGGCGGGCAGCTCGCCCACCGCGGGGTGGAAACGGGGCATAAGCCTCGTCCCTGCCAGACTAATAGTCTCGCCGGGGGCGGGGCTGTTAGTCTTTTTTGGCAATATTTCTTACGCTAGCACCCCG
This sequence comes from Candidatus Saccharimonadota bacterium, assembly GCA_013333845.2. Taxonomy (GTDB): domain Bacteria; phylum Patescibacteriota; class Saccharimonadia; order Saccharimonadales; family Saccharimonadaceae; genus Saccharimonas. Next base: position 6,553 of record JABCNZ020000020.1, on the reverse strand, counting down.
CTTTTCTTTTAGTCTTAGTCTTAGTCTCATATTCAAAATACCCCGCTTGCGCTAGCGAGGTATTTTTTGGCACGCTATCTGCTACTTGCTTGCCGCTTCTGATTTCTTTGCTTTGGCGCTAGATTTCTTGCTAGCTGGTTTCTTGGCGGCCGGTTTGCCGTCTTTGCTATTTTTACTAGCCTTAGCGGGTTTATCCGTCTTGCCTTTGCCGGCAGCTTTCGCAGTTTTGTCTTTCTTAGTATCTGGAGTGTTTAGCTCAACCAATTTATCAACAGTCTTTTCGGTGATCAAACGGTTGGCGATTTCGCGCTGGGCTTCTGGCTGGTCAAAGCGCTTGGCCATTTCGGCGTTGTTGGCATATTGCTGCTTGTAAGCGTCAATGTGCGCGGCCAACTCGTCGGCAGTCGTTTCGATTGCCAGCTCTTTGCTTAGCTCGGCTAGCACCAATCCGGCTTTGATGCGCGCTTCGGCTGTATCATTAGCTTCTGCTTCGACCCAGGCGTCGCGGTTAGCAAATCCGCGCGATTCGTAGTATTGATCCAGCGTCATGCCGCGGTACCGTAAATTTTGCACCAAATCCTGCTCCAGCGAGCGGATCTGGTCTTGGCGCAGTACGTCTGGCACAGCCACATCGCTGGCTGCCACTAATTGCTTAACCAAATCGTCTTTCAATTCGTCTAACGCTTGGCGCTCTTGCTGCGCAGTGATTTCGGCTTCGATATCTTGGCGCAAATCGTCCATCGAAGTATAAGGGCCAGCCTTGGCAGCAAACTCATCATTCAGCTCGGGCAGCTCCACCTTATTAACCTTCTTGACAGTTGTTTCAAATACTACGTCAGCACCCGCCAAATCTTTGGCATGATAATCTTTCGGGAATTGCAGGGCGACGTCCTTTTTATCGCCCGCTTTGAGGCCGACTAGCGCTTCTTCAAAGCCCGGGATAAAAGCACTGCTACCGAGAGTCAGCGGATAGTCTTTGCCGGTGCCACCCTGGAAAGCTTCGCCGCCGCGCTTGCCAACGAAATCAATAATCACCTCGTCGCCGTCTCGCGCTGCTTCGGTGGTTTCAGTCTTTTCAGCCAAACCTTTACGAATGCGTTCGATTACTTCTTCGACGTCTTTTTTGTCAACCTTGATTGCCTTTTTGGTTGCTTTGAGTTTCTTGTAATCGCCAAGCTTAACCTCAGGCATGATATCAGCCTCGGCCGTAAATTCCAGCATCTCGCCAGGTACGAACTTCTTCAGCTCGACTTCTGGGCGGTCAAGTACTTGCAGTTTGTTGCTCAGGAACGCCTCGGCGACAGCGCGATTAATTGCCGCCTCTAATGTCTCTTGGCTAAGCGTGTGCGGGTCGGCGTGCTTTTTGACTACCGCAATCGGCACGTGGCCCTGGCGGAAACCATTAACTTTGATATTTTTAGCCATTCGCTTGAGCGCAACTTGTTCTGCTGCCTCGAGCTCCGGCTGGCCTGCCGCTACCGTTACCAGGACGCGGGTGGCTGATAATTTCTTCACAGTCGTCTTCATAACGACGTATTATAACAGATTATGCTCAGACTAGCTATTTTGGATAAGCTACAAGATATCTGACAAGTCGAAAACATCGTCGTCTTCGTCGTACTGCTGATGATGACGGCGATCGCTGACAGCAGTCACTACCCGCTCGAAGCTGACTTGCTGTTCGCTGTTTTCGCGAATATTTTGCAGGTTATACAAGCCCTTGGCGACAGACTGCTCATCAACCGTCATCACGTAGCGGACGCGCTTTTTGATGGCCTCTTTGATCTGGCGGTCAATCGGCCGGCCAGTATAATCAACTTCGACTGAAACCCGCTCGCTGCGCAGCTTTTCGGCGATTCGTTCGGCGTCGTCAAGTACATTGCCTACGGTTACAATATAGGCTTGAGTAGCGCTCTCGAGGTGGCGCATACCAGTATGGCGCGCCAGCAGCTCGATAATATTCGACATGTCTGATTGGCCGCCGACCGAACTTTGCAAGTCGTTATTGACGTAGCGTCCGCCCTTATATAGTAAGGCACTATGCGTAGCATCAGCTTCGGTGAAATCGAAAATAATGCCGCCAGTGTATTCTGGATGTGCCAACGTGATATCAAGGATAACGTTATCGATCCCCAGCCGCTCCAACCGTTCATATAGCGCCACTAAATTCACATAACATTCGCTAAGGCGGATAACCTCTGGCAGGTCTTCGGCCGACCTGGCGGTCAAAAGTTTAGATAATTTTTGCAGAACTTCGCTAGAGTGCGACAACCCGACGATATCAATTGCTCGGTCGCGAAACTTATCCGGCGCTAGTGTTCGCTTCTGCGCCAGCAGGCGCGCCATTAGGCTAGTTTGTACGGCGTCAAGGTCAAGGTATTCGCTCAGTAGCAAATCGAGCATCTCGGAGTCATTGATGCGCAAATTATAAGCCGAACGCTTGATGCCCATAGCGTCGAGACCGCGCTTGGCGATAGCGATTGCTTCGACATCAGCTCGCGGCGACTCGCAGCCGGCATGCTCGTAGCGCAACAAATATGCTGCGCTCGGATATGCCGATACACTGAAAGCGCCCGCTACGATGTCGTAACGGCGACGATTCTGTAATTTTGACTCGGTGTCAATATCATATTCTTCATAGCCGTACAGTGTTGCCGTATTGCGCCACGATTGCTCGACTAGCTGGCAAGCGCGCACGGTATTCGGATAGTGCACGTCTGTATCGGCGGTTACATTGGATGCTGGTGCCATCATATATCCCTATTATAGCATAAATGGAATTATTTTGCAAGAGTGCTATCTACAAACTCTTTACAGGTGCACCTAAATCAGCTAGAATGGGTTTGCGCGCTAGATATGATTATGCGCAGCGACTGCGTGGGCAACGCAAGTATGCGTAGACGCGCTGCGCGTTGCTAAGAATCGGTAGATGTCGCGATATAGTACTTTACAATGACACGCAGATGTGGCGGAATTGGTAGACGCGCTAGCTTCAGGTGCTAGTGCCCTTCGGGGCGTGGAGGTTCAAGTCCTCTCATCTGTACCATAACTTGTATTTAGTGGAACAACGTTAATACTACCCGCCCAGGCAAAGCGGGCTTTTTTTGTTGAGCAAATAGTTGCCTCGCAGCTAAAGTTTGTGTTTAAATAGAAGCATGACGAACGAAGAACTAGCGATCAAGATCGATAACCTAAGCGATATCGTTGCTAATCTAGCAAAAACGATGGACGAACGGTTTAAGCAGATTGACCAAAGGTTTAAACAAATTGACGAACGTTTCGAACAGATTGACCAAAGGTTTAAACAAATCGATGAGCAGCTCGCTGATATCCGTAAAGACCACAAGACTCTGGTTGATATCGTGAAAGACATGGATCTGGCGGCAGATGAACGATTCCAGGAATTAAAGGCTGGGCAAGCCGAGCTAGCGGCTAACCAAGAGAGTCTGCGGGCCGACCTTGCTGTCGTTCGCCGCGAGCTGTACCATGAGTCTGGCAGCCGCGAGATGGTAGACGACACGCTTTATAACTCGCTTGATAAGCGCTTGCGCCGAGTAGAGGCAAAGTTTCCTGATTTAGCGTCGAGCCAAGCAGCCTAGCTATTCTGCTCAAAATACGATTGCTTTCTCTTCTTCTACGTTGGTTTTAAATAAGTGTAAGTGGTAGTATGCATATATTTGGTCTGTTAATTGATTAAGAGGCCACTTTTTGCTAGCGGCGTTAACAATTCTAACAATCCATTTGTAGAAAATATATATTTGGCAGTATCTGCCTATATCTGCGGCAAAACATCGCCGTTGACACTAGCGGTAAGCGATCGCAGATTGTCGCCGACTTTGACGCCTGGATTCATAATACCGAGCGGATCAAAAACTTTTTTAATAGCCGCGTACATCTCGCGAGTGCGAACGTCAAGGTGCTTATACGCGAAATGCGCTGCGATCCGTCCCTCGGCTGTTTGGCCAATGAGCGCGCCGTCATACTTAACAGCCAAATTAGACAATTCATCAAAAATCTTGAATAATTTTTGCTTATCTCCAACTTGACGCAGCGACAACACCGGATGAACTGTGTAAGTTTCGGTTAGTACGTGTCCAGAAATAGGCATATTACAATGCAGACGACCAGCCAAAACTGTTAATGCTTTAGTAAATTCATCGAAACGAGCAGCTGGAATATAAATATCGCTATACAAATGCGGTGCAAAAGCTGGGTTTTTGTCAGGCAATTCGGCATAGCAAGCAATATCAAGTGCTGACAACAGCGCGTCATCAGTCGCGTCATCGCTAGAAACAAATTTGACTCCCTCGGCGTTGTTAAATGTCTTCTGGATTTTTTTGAGATTACGAGCGCGAGTGCGGGCATTAAAATCGTCAAATCCGGCGATAATGACTGCTTGCGGGTCAGCTCCGTCTAGGTTAAACCAGTCAAAGCGCCGGCCAGCAGCGGCGGCAGCGCTAAATAGCTGAGCGTCAAAATACTCGGCAAAAGCTGCGCCGCTATCACGCAGTATGCGCATAGCGTCATTGGCTACGCTAGCCGAAGCAAATACTAGCGCGAAGACCTCATTGCTCTGGCTAAGAAATTCGGTGCGCAAAATCATCTCGCTGATAATACCTAGCGTACCCTGCGCACCGATGAATAGCGGTGTCAAGTCGAACTGATTTCCTCTCTTGACAGAAGCTATAGCACTATAGCCAGACTTATCATATTCTGGCAGAGCAGTAATCACGTCGTGGTATTCGTCAATGATTGCGTCAATGCCGCGGTAAATATCGCCCTCTAGATTCTGCAGGCCTTTCTTGCGGCTAAGTTCGCGCCGGCCAAGCGGGCCTGTCTGCAAAATATCGCCATTTGCCAAAACGATCTCGAGCTGGCTGATAAAGGCGCTTAAATCGCCGTATTTACCGCTAGCTAGTCCAGCTAGATTGTCGGCGATAGCTCCGCCAACAGTTCGGCGCGCGTCTAGTCCGTCGAGCGGCGGGATGTTAACGCCCTGCAGGCTTAGCGTTTGACACAGGGTTCCAATGGTCGTGCCGGGCTGCAAGCGAACTAACCGCTGCTTGGCATCATACTCAAAAATATTATTCATATGCCGCGACATATCGACTATCGCCCCGCGGCCAATCGCGCCTCCCGTAGTTCCGCGGCCTGAACCGCGGACGGTTATCGCCTGAACATGCCCGCGTTCAGCCAACTGCCATGATAAACGCGCCGTTTTGCGGATGTCGTCGGTATTGCGCGGCGCGACGATCATCTCTGGCGCTAGGCTCAATACTCCAGCATCGTTAATATAAGCCTGCCGCACATCGGGCCGGAAGTCAATCTCTCCTAGCAAATGTCCGCGTAGGTAATTAGCAATTTTGCTCATACACCCTCATCTTCATATAAATCTATTTTAGCATAAGCTGCAGCAATTTTTCGCGAATTTGTTAGAAGTTTGCTATAATTATTTGTGCAAGCAAAATACGTGCAATTTGCATGGTAGTAGTGCATAACTAGAGCTTGCAAACGCTCGCGGATGTGGTGGAATTGGTAGACGCGCTAGCCTTAGGAGCTAACAAGCTCGCTTGCCTGTTCTTGTATTTTATAGGGTTAATATAGCCTTTTCTTACTAAAAGAGGAGTCTATTCTTGCAACAGACTCCTCTTTTAGACTCCTTTATTGTTCATAAGGATGTTTTTGCTTGGTCGTTGTCGTTATGTTTATTGTAAATTTTATCGGTTACAGCGAGAAGTGCATTTGATTTTTCTGTTTCGGTTGAGTGAGTATAGATTTGCAAGGTTGTTGTTATTGAAGAATGCCCAAGGATAACTTGTGCATCTTTCGCCGAGACGTTAGCTTCTTTGAGCATTGTAGCAACGCTGTGGCGAATCTCATGAAGCGTTATCTCTTTTAATCCCACTTTTCGAGCAGCATCTTTAAATGTTTTGATAAAGTTTCTACCGTCTATCGGGTTGTCTTTTTTAGTAAGGTAGAGAAGTTCGTCGCCATCTTGATAGAGCCGTCGTTCATATTCTGCTTGCAGCTCCTGTTTTATACTCGGCAGAAGCGGCAGATCGCGAGCACTTGCCCTTGTTTTGAGTGAGCCGATTTTTGGCGCATGTCCTACGAGATAAACTTGCTACCTGATATGTATAGTGTTTTCGGTAAAGTCAATGTCTTTCCAGTGCAAGCCAAACGCTTCACCGCGTCGTAATTCATAATGACACATAATAAGGAATAAACCGTAGTATGGATGGTCTGTCATAGAGTAAGATGCCTTAAAAATGCTATAATGCTCTCCAGTATAGGCAACAAGTTTAAGGAGGAAAGATTATGGATTATAAAGAAATAAAGCTTAATGTTTCAAATGATAAAATTAAAGAATATAAGCAATTTGAGGGCTTAAAAATATATTCTGATATTTTTAAATCTGAAGATGAAAAGGTATTGATCAACAAAAGAATATATATTACAAAAAAACAGAATTATGTTTATTACGAAAGAACAGATGTAAATTGGAATTATTGGTCAAGCGAAAGAAATTATAATTCAACATTTAATCCGGAGA
>JABCNZ020000019.1 GCA_013333845.2 Candidatus Saccharimonadota bacterium | reverse complement strand
GGGCTCACAGGGGGGGCACCCCGCCCCCCCCGGGTTGCGCCCCGACTCCCTCTTCCCGGCCCCGCCGCCAGCGGGGATCCGGACCCAATCATTACTACTCCCCCGCCCCCGGCGGAATTCTACCATTCCAGGTAGCTGTTCTGTCGGGGGCGGGCAACCCCATGGAATATCATGATTTGATACTAATCAGCTGGATTATCAAAATTAACCAAAAGGAGTTTATATGAAATCAGTTTTTGCCGGAGTTTCTGCTGTCGCGCTAGCCGTAGCTGGCGCTGCTGGTATTGCTAGCGCCCTAGGAAACGAGCAAGCCAACAATGCGCCAACTGCCGCCAACCAAGCGCAGCAGCCAGTCTACCGCTGCGAATCGCTAGGCATCGACCACATCGCCCGCGATAGCTACAAATTCTCTGTCAAATACGCCGCTTACAACGGCGCTACTTACAAAGGCACTGTCTACCGCGTCTACGACGCCAATGGCAAGGAGGTCTACAACACTGCTGGCGCTAAGTTCAACGGTTTCGAACCTGGTAATTACACCGCCAAGGCTTTCGTCACTGTATCAGTCAATGGCAAAGACGAAACTGTCACCAGCGACAGCTGCACCAAGACTTTTACTATCAAAGCCGCTCAAAACGACCAAAATAACAAGCCGGACAAACCGTCCGAACCAACACCACAGCCGCAAGAGCCGTCTAAGCCGACCAATCCAAACCAAAATAAGCCAGACGACCAGAAGCCGACGCCGCAGCAGCCTTCCAAACCTGACAACCAAAACAAGCCCAACAATCCAACTCCGCAGCAACCATCAACTCCTGCCAAACCAACAGAGCCGTCTAAACCAACGACACCTACCCAGCCGAGCCGGCCCGACACAAAGCCGAACACACCGAATACACCAGCTACACCATCAAAGCCAGCAGCTCCAGCTAATCCAGCGCCTACAAACCAGCAGTCCTCGCCAACAGCCGCCGCAGACTCCAACGCCACACCTACCACCGCAACGACTACACAAACAAACACAGCCAACAGCCCGTCTAACAACGCTAGCGCGCCAAACCAACTACCAAAAACTGGTATCAGCGAGCTAGCCGGCCTAGCTGGTACTGGGTCGCTTGGCTACGCGCTGTATGCTTACATAGTATCGCGCAAAAACCGTTAATCTAGCTTGACCGCTCGCACTTTGCTCTAATAAATAACCCCGCTCTTTCGACCGGGGTTATTTTATTTACTAGTTCAGTGTTCGCCTGACCAATTCGCGGGTAAAGAATTCCAGCGTATCGCCGATAGCCAGCTGCAGTTTCTTCTGTGTCCGCAGGCTCAGGCCGCACATCTCGCCTTCAAACACTTCTTTGGCTTCCTGCTGCTGCCGCTGAACGTTAGCTACCTCTACCTCGGCAAGCTGCTCGCCGCCACGCTTGACGCGCACTAGCAAATTCGGCGCTACTTTGCCGCTGATTACTTCGCCGCCGCAAATCACTTCATCACGCATAGTACGAAAGATACCTTTGACTTCTAATACGCCGACTTCCGTCTCGACCACCTCTGGCGATAGCAAAGCTTCCATATTTTTACGAGCATCGTCTAGCAGTTCGTAAATCACTTTGTAAGTACGCACTCGCACGTGATCGCGGCTCGCCAAGCGCTTAACCGCTGGCGGTATCTCGACATTGAATCCGTAAATAATAGCATCCGAACTATCTGCCAAACGTACGTCGCTCTCGTTGATATTGCCGACACCGCTGCCAATAATCCGCAAATCAATAGCGCCGCCAGTGTCAACCAACCGCAAGCTATCCATCACCGAGGCTAGCGAACCCTGCACGTCAGCCTTGACGATGACGTCAAACTCTTCGCTGTCGTGCTTTTGAGTCATCATTTTCAGCAAATCGGCGCCAGTAACGTTGGTGCTGGCAGCTTGCCTTTCTGCTTCAATTTTAGCCTGCTCTACCTGGGCGCGAGCAATTTTCTCATTCTTCACCACAGTGAAGACATCGCCGAACTGCGGCAATTCCTTGAACCCGGTGACTGTTACTGGCGTTGACGGGCCAGCTAATTTTAGCGCCTCGCCGCGGAAATTAGCCAGCGTGCGCACCTTGCCGTATGATGTGCCGGCAACCAGAAAATGGCTTGGCTTCAGCTGGCCTTGCTCGACTAGCAGATTGACCACCGAACCGCGCCCCTTTTCCATGTGCGCCTCGATAACCAAACCCTCAGCTGGTACATCGGTGTCAGCTTTCAGTTCCTCCATATCAGACACTAACAGCACCATATCTAGCAATTTATCGATATTTTCGCCAGTTTTAGCGCTAATCGGCACCATAATCGTGTCGCCGCCCCATTCCTCTGGATTCAGCTGGTATTCGCTGGCTAATTGAGCTTTAACGCGGTCGATATTGGCGCCCTCTTTGTCAATTTTGTTGATAGCCACGACGATTTTAGCATTAGCGTTGCGAGCAAACTTAATCGCTTCGACCGTTTGCGGCATCACGCCGTCGTCGGCAGCCACCACAATCACCACTACGTCGGTCAAAACCGCGCCGTGCTGGCGCAGCGCCGCAAAAGCCTCGTGTCCTGGCGTATCTAGCAAGGTGATTACGCGGTCGCCGCGCTTGGTCTGATAAGCGCTGATATGCTGGGTAATTCCGCCTGCTTCGCTAGCTACGGTTTTCATACCGAGAATCGTGTCTAGCAGCGTAGTTTTACCGTGATCGACATGCCCCATCACTGCTACAATCGGCGGCCGCAGCGATGCCTTGGCAGACGGCTTGTGCAAATGTTGCACTGGCGCAGAATTAACTTCTTTTCGCCTCAATTGCACGGCAATTTTTAGCTCCTCGACGATAATTTGCGCCGTCTCGAAATCAATCCGCTGATTGATCGTCGCCACGATACCGTTTTTGAACAATTCACCGACAAGCTGCGTTACTGGCAGGTTCAGAGCCTCGGCCAATTCTCCAACGGTAATAGAATCGGCAATCATCAGAACTTTCTCTGGCTGGCTCATATTTCTCCTTTCTACCCGCAGCTTATCGGGACAATTATCCGCTAGATGCGCGAGCTGTTACTTGGTTTTCTTTTTCTTGCCGCCCAAACTCAGGCTAATTTTGCGGCCTTCGCGGTCAATGTCGAGAATTACGAATTCTTTGCGCTCGTTCAAGGTAAAGACCTTCTCGGGATCAACATCGTTGCCGCTGCCAAGCTCCGAGATATGCACTAGCGCCTCGACAGCCGGGCTAATCTGGACAAAGGCGCCAAACGGCGTAATCCGCGTGACTGTACCTTCGACTTTTTGGCCTTTTTCAAGCTTCTCAACCTCATCGAGCCACGGATCCTTGGTTAGCTGCTTGACGCTCAAGCTCAAACGGTCTTTGTCAATCGAGATAATTTTAGCTTCAACCGACTGGCCGACTTTGACGTAATCATTCGGATTACCAACACGCTCCCAGCTGATTTCTGAGATGTGAATCAACCCTTCAATACCATCAACATTAACAAACGCGCCGAAATCTACTACGCCCGTCACCACGCCTTTAACCGTATCGCCAACTTTCAGCGTAGCAAAACGTGCTGCCAAGCCGTCTTTGATAGCTTCTTTCTCGGAGAAAATCAATTTGTTAGTTTTGCGGTCGCAATCCAAAATACGAACTTTCATCGGCCGGCTGACCAGCGCGTTCAAGCGGGCGAGAATTTCGTCCTTGTCGGCGCTGCCAACGCGCGGATAATGCTCGGCGCTCAACTGCGATACCGGCAAGAAGCCGCGTACACCCTCGTACTCAACCAGCAGTCCGCCGCGGTTCGCATCGTACGGCGTAATCTCGACAATTTCAGCAGCATCAAAGTGAGCTTGAATTTCTTCCCAGCCGCGGTCTTTGGCTGCCTTGCGCAAACTCAGCAGGCTGTAGCCGTTATCAAGTTCTGAATCAATCACGCTTGCCGACACTTCGTCGCCGACATTCAATTGGCGGCCGAAACCGACCTCGCGGCGCGGTACGTAACCAATTCCTTGCGCGCCCAAATCTACTAATACTTCGTGTTTTCGCACGCTTAAAACGTGCCCAGTCACCATCTCGCCAGCAACTAGCTGTTTCGCATTGTCGCCTGCCAAGAGGTCGTCCATCGTAATCGTGGCCTTTGCCATAAATACGTCATCAGCAGATACCCAGGGTTCGGGTAAACTCTGCCAATTCTCCTTTCTTAAATTTAATATTTCTCGAGCAACACAAAACAATGCGCACTCAGCCACTTACCAGTATACCTTATCCGACCTCTAATGTCTAGATGAGGCGGCGCGATTTGACGTAAGCAACCCCCAGCCCCAGCAAGCCGGCGCCAGCTACAACCGCTAGCATATCGTCAACTGGGCCAGTCTTTGGTAAGCTGCTGGCTTCATGGCCAGTTTTCGGCAGCTTGTTGTTAATAGCAGCAGACGAACCTGTTGCCGAGTTATTAGAGCCGCTAGAAACGGTGCTAGAAGCGCTAGAATTAGAGCTGGAATTAGAAGGAGTCGAACTATTGAGGCTACCAGTAGAGGCACTAGACGTGTCCGACGCGCTTTTTTGATCGCTCTGGCTGGCCGAGCCAGCGTTCGACTTCTGTGCTGGATCCGAGCTGTTGTTGCCTTTATTCTTGTCTTCTTGCTTTTTCAATGTATCAGCAAGCGAGTCTTTTTTCTTCTCGTCTTCCTTAAGCTTATTAGCTTCAGTATTGCTCTGGTTTGTATCTTTTTTTGGCGCTGGCGCAGTGTTGCTGCTTTGCTCGTTTTGAGTTTTTTGGTCGTTTTTGGCAGTTTCAGACTGAGACGTTTGTGCCGTTTGCTGCGTATCTGTCGAATTCAATTCGCCCGAATGGCGCACCATGTACACGCCGCCAACAAACGCCGCTGCTAGCGCCGTCCCCACCAGCACAAAACCAATCACTGAACCTTTCTCACTACGATGTGCCACTTTACTGTTATCCTCTCATAATTACCTTACTTTTCTATATTATACACCTTTTCTGCAATAATATCAACTATACGCTATACTATCGTCTGTGATACGATAGATTCTATGATAGTAACAATCGATACTGGCGGGACAAAGACGCTCGTCACCTCTTTTGCCGATAACGGGCACATGGGCAAACCGCTTAAATTTCCCACTCCCAAGGAGCCAAAAGCTTATGTCGCTGAACTAAAACGCGTAGTCCGCGAACGCTATTCAGACAAAAAAGTCGATGTTATAGTTATCGCTCTACCTGGTATTATCAAGAATGGCACCGCTGTATGGTGCCAAAACCTCGGCTGGGCAGATTTTCACGCTTCCCGCTTGCTGCGAGACCTGCTGCCAGGTGTGCCGGTACTCATCGAAAACGACGCCAACCTAGCTGGGCTCGCCGAAACGCGGCTTTTGCGAACAATCCCTAACTGTTCGCTTTATGTCACAGTTAGTACTGGTATCGGTACTGGCGTTTGTACTAACGGCTACATTGACCCGGGCATGCGCTACAGCCAAGCCGGCCGCGCGCTCGTCGAATATGGCGGCAAGATCCACTCGTGGGAAAGTTTCGCCTCGGGGCGAGCCATTGTCGATGCTTATCACAAATTTGCTCGCGACATCACCAGCAAACGCACCTGGAAAAAAATCGCTGATCGCATTTCGCGCGGTTTTCTAGCTGTCATCCCGATAATTCAGCCTGACATTATCATCATCGGCGGTAGCGTCGGTACTTATTTTGAACGGTACGGCGATTACTTGCGCGATATTTTAACTTCGCACCTGCCGCCGCACATTCCATGTCCAAAGATCATTCAAGCACGCCACCCCGAGGAGGCGGTTGTCTACGGATGCTACTATTATGGAAAAGATTACCTGGCTCTTGCAAAAAATAAGCGCTGACGCTTTATCGCTGCCACACCTCGCGCATCTCACCCTAGTACCGGGTGAGATGTTTCGTTGGAATTATACCGCTTGTACTATTACTTACAACCCTAACGACCCTCATGCCTGCCAGCGCTTGCTCCATGAATATGGCCACGCCTTGCTAAACCACACTGGCTATTCGCGCGATATTGAGCTAATCACTATGGAGCGCGCTGCCTGGCAAGAAGCCATCAAAGCAGCCACTAGATTTTCTACCACAATTGACGCCGAGCTAATCGAAAACGATCTCGACACTTATCGCGACTGGCTGCATGCCCGTTCGCAATGCCCACACTGCCAAGCTGCCGGCCTGCAATCCAGCATCAACAAATATTCCTGCCTAGCCTGCGGCCGTTCCTGGCGAGTAAACCAAGCCAAACTATACCAGCTGCGCCGCTGGCTTGAATAGTCTGCTTGATGCGATAATTTGATCAACTAATTCATAACTACCAATTACTCATAAAACTAAAAATGCACCTCCGTAGCGGAAGTGCATTTTTATATAATCAGCTAGTCTTACGCTGCAAGCGTAACGTCATCTTGTGTAACAGTTGTTTTCGCTTTACCGCGGCGGCTAATGCGGCCGCCTTTAGCGCCAGCGATACGAGCTAACTGCGGATTAGCGGCAAAACCGCCCGTGTGCCCGTTTTGTCCGCCTTTACGGCCAATTTTTGCATAGAAATTTGGGTCTTTGGCCAAGTTCTTTTTAGCTGCTTTCATGCCGCCGATTTTTGTTCCTGCCATATTATTATCTCCCGCCCGCTCCGGGCAATATTAAAAGGGCTCGCCTACCTCTATAAGAGATAAGTAAACCCTCGCTTTATCTCACATATGTTATATGTACTCTTTTATATTAGCACAAACGAGACAAAATGTCAATGGTTACAAATTACGAAATTATGATATAAAAACCGTTGCGTTTATTCGCCTGGTGCGATATTATAGATATGCACCTGTTTGAACCTTCAAAACTACGAGGTTCACCACAAATACAATTCTCGTTTTCTGCGAGATCCGAGAATATAAAAATAACGCTCTCGAAAGGGCGTTATTTTGTTTACTGAACTATCACGAAACGCAGCAACGATTTGGAAGTCTGCCCGTCTCATAAAAACATCCTAAGCGCCATCGGACAACCTGTATTTTCGCCGCTAACAGACAGCGGCACTAAACACGTCAGCCAAAAATAAAAACCACCCTTTCGGATGGTTCTTATATAATCCGGCACCGTGCTAGATTCCCACTTACGCAGTATTATCGCCGCTGAGGAGCTTAACTTCTGTGTTCGGAATGAGAACAGGTGTTTCCTCCTCGCCATGGGCACCGAAGGAGGGGGTTTAAAGCGCTTGGTTCCACATATAATCCGTGGTGGGCCAAACCCCTTCCTTCGATGTCCTTGTTCGGCTAGCTCGTGCCTATAATCGAAAGATCGACGTTGGTGCGAACACCAATTACTAGTCAAGTCTACCTTATCCACGCTATCAATGCAAGCATTAACCTCGTAGACAAGGACATAAAAAGGCAATGGGACTATTAGTATGCTTCGGCTCC
>JABCNZ020000018.1 GCA_013333845.2 Candidatus Saccharimonadota bacterium | reverse complement strand
CAAAATCTGCCTTTTCATTCTTACTTCGACCAGTCGGCGTCGGCAAAACTTCAATCTTTTGGGCGTTTATCAAATGAGTATAGACTGGAGCAAAATAATATTCGTATATGTCTTTATAGTTTTTGCGTTTATAAACATCAAGGCGAACAGTCTTGCCATTATTTACAAAGGCTCTTTGCTCATTAACTAAGAATCCACTCCTTGAATCTCGTGTGTTATATATTTTTATACTGCGTACAATATTACCGCGTTTACTGTCTTTTGTTGGTTTGTAAACGTTCTCGGTGAATGCTTTTGCTGGATCGTTATTAGAATCCTTGAGCCGCTGTTCCAAAATGTTGTACAATTTAGGATCCGTTTCACGAATTGGCGAATCGTATAATTTTTTAAGATCTACAGAATGAAGCGGTACTCGTTGTTTACGTGCAATAGCGGGCCTCCCTTTTTCGTCAAGGTAGCCTTTTACGATTTTAGGCGATCGGAAAGTCTCGCTATTTGTTAAACCTTTTCCAGAGCGTTCAGGCATGCGTGAAACAAATATAGGCAGTGTACTCAAGCGAAACTCTTCATCGTAGTTTTTTAAACCAGTTAATTCATTATGAAGCTCACTTGGTGTATTGTATAGTTTACTGCGTTTTCGCACCTCCTTACCAAAATCATCCCAGGGTTCAAGATCTGCTATATGCTGTTCAAATTGATTACGATCAAGAACCTCGCCTGTTAGTTTGTCGACAATCTCGTTTTTATCAGTATATTTGAATAATTCGTAGTATTTATTAAGACTTGATATTTTTTGAATAATGCTTGGACTTGTCGCGGCAATAATGCAGGCGTCAGCCGCATGATGCAAATTATTATCATCGCGATTTTTATTACCAACACGCCATACTCTTCTTAAATATGAAGTGATTGGTCCACTTGGCGAGAAGACTCTCTGCGTGCCAGTCTTGCCTTCAATTTTAGGGAAATCTAAATTATCACGAATGTATTGACGTAAAAAACGTGAAATGTAGCGAGTATCGTTGAGCGCGCGGATATTCCAATCTTCAACGGGCTTACTTTTTGACAGGAGGCGGTCTCTTTTAGCGGCTGGTAATCCAGCAGTTGCCCTTACTTGTGCTTCAAATTGTGCCCATTTTTGATTATCTCCACCCCATGCCTCGTATGGTGTCAGATTTCCTTTCTCTTGATTCTCGTCTGCAAAGACCAAAACTTTATTGTTTAATCCATCATTGCCACAGCGTGAAAATGGTATAATGTGATCTATCTCGCCATAATGTTCATCTGTGAAAAGATTTTCGAGTTTTATTTCTTTACCCGAGTAAAGGCTGACACCGTTTTGTTGTTCGCGCAATTTAAATTTGGTAATTTGTAGTCCTGTTGGCGTCGGTATATTAAATTCATTAATAAGCTTTTGTTTAATTTTTTCGTTATATTCAGCATTCTCGTCTTGAATCTTTTTTATCTTATTACGTTCTTGCGCATTTTTTGCTAGTTCGCTTGCTGCTTCTACTTTTACGCTGTATGGTAGACCGTACTTTCTGATCACGGCATTAACTACTTTAATAGTTTGAGATACCGCACGTTTAACAACGGGATTAGTGATTTGATTTGCCTGTTTCTTTGATAGTGGCGGTAGTTTTTTCTTGTCACCAGAAATACCTTGAGAAAAACTATAACCAGCTTTTTCAACCGCCTCGCTATAATTTAACCCTCTTAATAGCCACGGTGTTATTCTGTGCAGAGAGTTAAACGACAAATGGACAAAGCCACTAACGTTGATTGGTAAAAGCGCCTCAATGGCATCAGTGCTTATATTTAACTTTGATAGCTCTGTGCGCAGACTTGAGTCGTCTTTATTTACCGTCAGTATCAATCCTGTAGTATCTAATAGTTCAAAATTGTTTGCAGTCAGTATATTCCAATCTTTTGGATATTGCTCAAGAGTCTTTTTGACAGTATAGTAGAATATCATTGAGTCGAACTTGTTGCCTTCACCGTTCTTTTTGTCGTCATTTTTAATCTTACCGCGTATCATGCCTTGAGCAAAACTAAAGCTTTGATTACCCTTGTATCCAAGTATATCGCGAATATGCTCATATTTTAGTTCTTTAACATTTTTTGCTTTTTCGATTATTTTTGCTATTTCATTTTCAGATAGTTGTCGAGTTTCTTTATCAATCACAATGCGAAGATGAGATAGATTTTGGGCGATACGAAATAGCTCAAAGCTATAGCTGGCCTTTGGTGCGCGAGGTTTTTCTGGCTCAAATTCACAATTACCACGCATTCGTTCGATCAACTCCTTTGTCACGAATGGTCGCTGCGAGAATATGCCATTGTAGTTACCATTTTTTATATCACCATACAACAAAGTTTGTATCTTTTCATATGGCAGATCAAGACCAAAATTTTTCTGTGATTCAAGAAGTAGTATTACTTCATCTTCAAAATTCTTACGGACAAATGAATTCTCATATTTGCTTGCTTTATTTCTTTTATTATTTTTGAACTTTTCATCAAGAGTAAGTACTTTAGCAACTGATTTTGTATTATATTTTTTCAAAAGTAGCTTGTTCTCAGATATAGCCGATAATACCTGAGAGCCTTCAGTATCTTGCTTTTCCACGGATACGCGGTTACTTTTGTATCCACGCCTTTTTGCTATATGGTAAAGAGCTACGAATAGTTCTTCTGGTGAGAGTTTTTCATTTAAGCCCTTGATACGTAGAGTGTAGGGGTCATAGATTGGCCTCCATTTCTTAGGACGAGTTGGACTAAGTATGTCACCTATGCAGCTCTCTGTTATCAGGTTGTTATCAATAAAAAATTGTTTAAGATGGTTAAGCCTTTGTCGACGCCTTCTGAGCCTATGTCTAGTTGATCTAGCAATCCTGCGTGGCTCAGCAAGGCTCTTACCGGTTTTTGGCACTTCTGGCCGCTCAAATATCCTCACACCCAAATCGTGAATACGCTCCTTGTCTAGATCCAGTACTGCCCAGCCGATTGAGCTCGTGCCAATATCCAACCCCAGCGAGTATTTTTTTGGTGAATATGAAGATTTTTCTGCCATGAATAAGTCCTTTTTATAGTATCATTAGCATAATTATACAACTAAAAAGTGATAATTGAAATTGTGCGGCGCTCAGCCGCAGTGCAAAAGATAATCCGCTCAACAAGTGAGCGGATTAGAGCTTTGCTCCAGTATTTCATATACTTTACAGCGGATTTTTACCGCCAGATTATTATAGAAACCTAGAACAATTTAGATATTGGTACAATCCTTACTTAAGGGACTGTAGCTTTATAATACGCGGTTTTTTATTTTTTTGCAATATCCTTGGTACCTTTAACCTTTTCCGATACCGCAAAAACAAACCCCCGCCCTCTTTCATGCAGCTGAAATAGAAGCCGTTTTTTGCCAAGAGGTTCTGTAGGCCTGGCATTTTCTGGGGCGCTAGTGTTTGTAATTGCGTTGCGCCGCGTAATGCTGTTTCAGTCTCGACTAGTTGTAATAATCGCGTACCAACTTTTCGGCGGCGGTATTTTTCTCGTACGACTATTAGTTCCAAATTTGTTATTTTAGGATCGTTTGAATCCTGGCTATAGATAATTGTGCCAACTGGTTTGATAGTATTGCTGCTTTCATCGATGTATCTGGCCAGTGCAGCGGCGCACTCACCCAAGTATAAACGCTGCGTTAGGTCGGTAGCTGCTTCCATGAAAGCATCTCGGCCTAGTATGTCTGAAATTGGGCCGCAGATACTGGGCTTGCATAACAGATCAATAATCTCGCCAACTTGAGCGTCATGAGCATGCGGCGTGGTGGCTATTTCTAACGGTAGAGGCATAGCAATAGTTGATTACGAATTGGAAGTAGCTTCCGCTGGAGTCTTGCGCCGGCGGCTGCGAGTACGTTTGCGTTTTGGTTTGTCGCTAGCTGCGGTATTTGCTTTTTCTGGCTCTTCGTTGGTGGCGGGTTTGTCCGCTGCTATAGCTGTTTTCGCGGTGTCATTATCCTTTGCGGCCTTTGAGGTGTCTTTATTGTTTTGACCGTGGTCTATTTGTAGCAAACCAACAGCGCCCTTGTCAAGTTTGACCGATGGTTGTTTGGCAATTGGTTGAGTTTGCTCTTGCGGCTGCTTAGCAGCTTGGCGCGCGGCACGATCGGCGGCTCGCTGTTCGGGCGTTTTTGGTGGCGTATACGCGGGACCAGGTTTTTTGACGACTAGGTTTTCTGGCGGTAGGATTCGATTGGCGATATCGGCTTCAATATCGCTGCGGTTGCGGCTATAGTTATCGCGCGTCCATTGGATAATCCGGCCAGTATTGTCATCTTGCGCAGTTGGCAGATTGAGCGTTTTGGCGCTAAAGGCTGGAGCTTTCTCGCCGTTGATGACCATGTTGATGATAAAGTTACGATTATGCATCTGTAGTAGGTCATTTGGCTCGAACTGTGGTTCAAATTGCTTGGCGAGAATCGGACTGTCGTCGGCAGAAACACGGAAGCTAATTACGGTACCGACGTTGCCGAAAACAGCATCGCGGACAGTTTCTTCCATCTGGCTAATGTACTGGTTGGCGACAGTCAGGTTGAGACCGTATTTGCGCGCCTCGGATAAAATTGTAGCGAACGAATCGGTAGCAAAGTTTTGGAATTCGTCAACATATAGATAAAACGGCCGGCGATCCTTGATGTCAGGGATATCGGAGCGGCTCATGGCGGCGAGCTGAATTTTGGTGACCAAAAACGAACCGAGAATACCAGCGTTGTCCTCGCCGATTAGGCCCTTGCTCAAATTGACGACAAGAATCTTGCCCTCGTCCATAATTTGGCGGATATTAAACGTTGATTTCGGCTGGCCGATGATGTTGCGGATGACTGGATTAGCGGTGAAGGCACCGACTTTATTGAGGACTGGCGCGATGGCTTCAGCCTGGAACTTGTCGGTCCAGCTAGCAAACTCGACATTCCAAAATTGCAGTACCACGGTGTCTTTACAGTAACTGAGTGTGTCTTTGCGAAACTTTTTGTCAGTGAGCATGCGGGTGATGTCGAGCATGGTAGTCTCAGGCCGGTCTAACAGCGCTAAAATGGTATAGCGCAAGATGTACTCGAGGCGTGGACCCCAAGAGTCGCCGAACATGCGTTTCAGCACGCCAATAACTTCTGATGAGATATTAGTTTTTTGCGACGGATTGGTGACCTCTAGCGGGTTGAAGCCTAGCGGGTATTGCGTATCGGCCGGGTTAAAGTAAACAACATCCTGCAGGCGCGAGCCTGGGATGAAGCGCATGTTATTGATGGCAAAGTCGCCGTGCGGATCGATGATGGCGTAGCCTTGCCCGTGGAAAATATCACTGAGGGCAAATAACTCCAGCAAGCCGCTCTTACCTGCCCCTGTCTGGCCGATGATGTAGACGTGGCGCGAGCGGTCGTAGCGCAGCATGCCGAATTGGTGGTTGATACCGCGAAAATTAGTCATGCCAAAGGCCGAGATATTCTCATCATGCGCTGGGTCGCCAGTTAGGACTGGTAGCTTCGGCGGCGGTTCGGCGGTTTTGGTGCTAGCCCAGACAATGTTTGGCGTTTCGACATTAGTGTGCGGTAAATGATAAACGCTGGCGACTTCCTCGATATTCATCAAATAGCCGCGATCGGCGAATAACCGGGTTTTGTACTTGGCTAGCGCTTCTTTGGCGAAGCTATCGTTAGACATCTTAAAGCCGTTGAGATTGGTAGAGTTAAATTGCTTAAAGGTGCCGATGATACCTTGCATACGTAATTTGGCGTCGCTGGTGCGCTCGCCTAGGTAAGCGACGCGGACTTTGACCTGATAGCCGAGTTTGGTTGCTTTTTTTTCAGCTTCAGATATGCGAGTCTTGTCGCGTTCTGATAATTCTGGACCGCCGCCAGCGCCTGCTTGCTCGGGCGGTTGCCACAGAGCAGAAAATAGGCCGGCAATCCACTTGCCTATGCCGTCGGTGCCGAATAGGTTGAAGCCGCCTGCTTTGACCGATTGAATCCAGGCGTCGGCTTCTTTGTGCCAGCTGTCGGCGACCGGGCGTACTAGCATCTGTATCCAAATTTCTTCGTCGGTATCTTCGAGCTTGGCGAGCGTGCCGGTGATGCCAGCTAGCGGGTCAACTTCAAAACTCTGAAAGGTTTTGATCGGTAAAAATTCCTTGTCGGTTAAGGTAACTTCTGAAGTATAGACTACGCTGTGGTGGCGTTCGTGAGCGACATAATCTTCTTCGGCCTTATGGATTTGTACTTGCGGGTATTGGGCGTAAATCTGGCCTTCGACGAAGCTTTGCAGCGATTTCGGCGTCCAAACGTAGAATTGAATCCGCCCGCCCACCGAGGCAATCTCGAAGCTTAGATGCTCCTGATAGCCATTGTTAGCTTTCAGCTCGCGGGCATCGCGCAAAATACCATGGAGGCTAGCGAACATTTGCTCGGCGGCCAGCTCAGACTTATCGTTGGTTTTTGGAATCTCTAGGGTTAACAAGACGCTCTCAACGTTCTTTATTACATCAATACTGCGATAATTGCGCCAAGTTAGATATAACAGCACAATAACCAACGGCCCCCAGACATACCATTGCAACAATAGAGCAATAACAGAAGTGATAAATGACATAGCTATACTTTCATTATATCATACCTCTGTTATTTTTGCAAGATTAAGCGGAATCCGCAGATAGATTATTGCTGTGGTTCGGCGATGGTGTAAGTCGCTTTGGCGACGCGCTTGAACATCGATTTGCTTTGCAAATTGAGTAGAATAGTTGTTTCTTTGACTTGGCGGCTCTTGAGTACGCGCCTAACAATTTCGTCGCGGTGAAGCGGCTCGCCTGCCTTGCGCAAAATATCAGCAATAATATCTGAAACGGTGCCTTTGCTATAGCCCCAGCTGTCGAGGGCGTAAATGCCGCGACCGATTAGGACGAAGCGTTTGTCTTTGATAAGTTCGTTGTGGATAGCTTGAGTGGTAACGTTTCTGCGCTTGAAGTCGCTTTCTTTGATGGCTTTAGAAATGTCGGAGAAGTGCATCGGCTTGCCATTGCCTGCCAAAATGACGTAGATTTTATCGCGGATGTTTTTAGGATTGACAGTTGGCCACTTGGCTAGACCCCAAACGTCTTTGAGATTGGCTAGTTTTTTGGATAAGCTGGCTAGGCCGCGGATCTGGGACGGACTTTCGAAAGTTAACATGCCGTGCAAGCTCTCGATGTCGATTGGCTGGCCGTGGTTTTTGATGGTTTTCACAATGCTATCAATGTCGCCGCGGATTTTCTTCTCATTACCGTTTTCGGCGATACTGATACCCTGGTGGTAATTGTCGGTTTCGTTGATTATAACGAAGCGCGGCGATAACTCGCCGATAAAGGCAACGTGAGCTCGGGTGTTGTTGGAAGCTTTGTTTTTCGAGAGGCGGTTGGCGACGTCTTGGACGCGGCCAACGCGGCCGTTTTCGGAAAGGTCGCGGATAATTAGGCGCTCGGCATCGCTAATGGCGGGGATTTTGCCGTCGGCAGCAGCGGTTTTGAGGCGGGCTAAGATGGCTTTTTCAAGTTGGCGGACACGTTCGCGAGTGATGCCGAGCAGCTCGCCGATTTGCTCAAGCGTTTCCCGGCGTTCATATAGACCGAAACGGCGCGTGATAATTTCGCGTTCGCGCTCTTGGTCTATAGTCTTAAGAATATCCTCAATTGCTGTCTTGATAGTCTCCACAGCAGGTGTACCGGTAGTTTCGGTCATGCGATCCTTATCCTTTTATCTCCACTCCCCGCCCCTCGAGAGTGATTTTAGTTTGATATCGTAATTTCGTATCTGATTATAATACATAGTAGTTAGATTGTCAAATCAAATACTAACTAGTTATATTGTATCACAATATAGACGCTTATGGTAAATACTTTTTTGCTACTTTTTTTAATAAAGAATAATGTCTAGGCTAACAATAATACCTATTTTTGTCAAAGTTTAAGGTGTTAAGGCGGTATCGATGCTGGTTAATCTAACGGTTTATCACAAAATATAATTGTTTATTGAGCAAAGCTTATCCAAAACACCAATGAATAATTAGCTGATTAAACAGCTTAATCATTGTCTAATAATATCTGGACTTTTTCTGGCGTGGTTTGCGCCTGAGTTTCTGACTGGTCGTTGTTGATATGCTTGAGGGCGAACAGTGTAAGTGTGCGGCGAATTTCATCGCTGGTCGGTTTGGTACTGCGTCCACTGTCGTCGAAGCCGTGGCCAGCGTTGGCAACGCGAATAAAGCGGCTGCTCGGCTGGTAAGCCAAGATACGCTGGTAGAACTTGTAAGCCTGCTCAATCGACACAATACTGTCTTTGGTGCCGTGGAAAAACAAAAACGGCGGCGGCGTTTTGGTAATCGGTTGGTATAGCGGGCTGGCGACGCGGGCAGTATCGACATTGCGGGTGCCGAGGAATTTGTAAGCATTTGGGTTGCGCTTGGTGCGCTGTAATTGGTTGACCAGGTCGGTGGTACCATAAAAGCTAATCACGCCGCGGACGGTAATCGGGCTGTCTTGGCGAGTTAAGACGTAGTCGATAGCTAAGAGCCCGCCAGCGCTGTCGCCAAAAAGGATAACATTGTTGGTGTCGATGTCATAAGAGCTGGCGAGTTTGGCGATGGTGTCAATAGCGCAGGCAACGTCGTTATTTTGTGTTGGATAGTGGTATTTGGGCGCTAGGCGGTAGTTGACCGAGGCGACCGCAAAACCAGCCGCCGTCAAACTAGAACCGTAATAGTCAAGCAGCGAATTGCGCTTATCACCCTTATGCCAGCCGCCGCCGTGGATATAAATAACTAGCGGGTACGGTGTCGTATGAGTATTGAGTAGGCTGTTGATCGGCGTGTACAAATCAAATTTCTGCTTGTCTTGGCCGGCGCAATACGGAATATCAGCGTCGACATTAGCGACATTGCCCAGGCGCGGATGATTATCGGTGCGGTACGACCTGTGAACATTTAGCGAGAAGACAACGATAATCATTACTACGAGCAGCAAAATCATCATCCAGCGGCGGACACGTCGGACTTGTTGGAGTTTGATTGCCATGTTTACTTCTTTCGTCGTATTTGGCGCCGCGCCGACCTTTTTTGCGGGGCGTTAGCGAGCAATTCTACTGCTTGGTCGCGAGTGATGGTTTTGGGGTCGGTGTCTTTGGGGATTTTGGCGTTTTTGCTGCCGTCGGTAACGTATGGACCGAAACGGCCGTTGAGTACCTTGATGCCGTCGCCAAAGTCAGCGATATTTTTCTCAGCTTCGGCTTTGAGCTTGGCGGCGTATAGTTCGCGCGCTTGCTCTTGGGTGACCTCGCGCGGGTCGATATCTTTCAGGCTGACGTAGAGTTTACCGATTTGAATATATGGCCCGAAGCGGCCGACGTTAGCCTTGATATCTTGCCCGTCCTCGGTTTGGCCGACTAAGCGCGGCAACTCAAATGCGTGCAAAGCTTGCTCTAGAGTGACGGTTTCGATCTTGGCGCCTTTAGGCAGCGGTGCGAATTGCGGTTTGTCGGCTTTGTCGTCGCTTGACCCTAGTTGCAGCATTGGTCCGAAGCGGCCGAAGCGAGCAATAATTGGTTTGCCAGATTTCGGATCAATACCAACTTCCCTGTTGGCGCCGACAGTTCGGCGGTCAATATTGCCAGATTGCTCAATCAGCGCGTGGAATGGCGCGTAGAATTTCTCGAGCATGGTGTTGCGCGCCAAGCGGTCACCGGCAATATCGTCGAAGTCTTTCTCGACGTCGGCGGTGAAGCCATAATCAACGACGCGGTCGAAATGGTCGATTAAAAAGCCGCTAATCAGCTCGCCAGCCGGCGTCGGCACAAGCTTGCCTTTGTTGGAGCCGGTCTTTTCTTGGATAATCTCGCGCTCGACCTTATTGTCGATAAGTTGCAATAAGATGACATCGCGCGGTATGCCTTCGGAATCGCCTTTTTCGGCGTAGCCGCGGGTTTGAATGGTATTCATGATGGTGGCGTAAGTACTTGGGCGGCCGATACCGAGCTCTTCAAGCTTTTTGACCAGCGTACCTTCGGTATAACGGGCTGGCGGCCGGGCGAAAACTTGGCGGGCTTCGACGCTGTGGCGCTGCAGCTGTTCGCCAGATTTGACGGTTGGCAAAATTGTGTCATCTTTACCGCCGCCATAGACGCGCAGGAAGCCGTCGAAGAGGACGACTTGACCCTTGGCTTCAAAGACGAGCTTGTCGTTGGTTTTGCTTGAGTTATTTTGTTTTTCCTCGCCATTATTAATACTAATTGTAATTGTCGTGTTCTCTAGCTTGGCTGGCGCCATTTGGCTGGCCAGCGTGCGGCGGCGGATAAGGTCGTAGAGGCGCTGGTCATAGTCGCTGCCGCTGACCGATTCGCGAGTAATGTCGGTCGGTCGAATTGCTTCGTGAGCTTCTTGGGCGCCAGCGGATTTAGTTTTGAACTTGCGGACATGCGAGTATTCAATGCCGTATAAACGTTTGATATAATCGGCGCTAGCAGCGATGGCCTGGCTCGATAAGTTGACGCTGTCGGTACGCATGTAAGTAATGCGGCCCTCTTGATATAGCTTTTGGGCGCTGGCCATGGTAGCGCGCGAGCCCATACCTAACTTACTGTTGGCCTCTTGTTGCAGAGTGCTGGTAGTGAACGGCGCGGCTGGGTTGCGGCTTGACGGGCTGGTACTGATGTCGGTAACGGTGAAAGCAGCGCCAGCTAGCGATTCGAGGAAAGCTCGGGCTGCATCCTCGCTGTCGAAGCGCTGCTTTAGCTCGGCTTTTAGTTCTTGTTTGCCAGCGGCGAAAATGGCGGTTACTTTGAACTGCGAACTGCCAGCGAAAGCTTCAATTTCGTGCTCGCGCTCGACTAGCAGCCGTACGGCCGGGCTCTGGACGCGGCCAGCTGACTTGCCGCCGGGGACTTTTTGCCAGACGACCGGGCTAAGTTCGAAGCCGACAATTCGGTCGAGAATCTGCCGGGCTTGCTGAGCTTCGACTAATTTCATATCGACGGTACGCGGATGCTTGATCGCCTCCTCGATAGCCGATTTGGTAATTTCGTGAAAAGTAATGCGCTTGGTGGTTTTGGGGTCAAGCTTTAGGACCTCGCACAGATGCCAAGCAATCGCCTCGCCCTCGCGGTCTTCATCGGTGGCTAGCCAAACGTTGGCCGCGCCGACTGATTTGACGGCCTTTTTCAATTCAGCGATTACTTTTTTCTTTTCCGGATCGATTTCGTAAGTCGTTTTGAAGCCGTGCTGGATATCAATTGGCGGCGTGCCGTCTTTGGTTTTTTTGGCGATAGCGCGAATATGCCCCACGCTTGACAAAACATGAAAATCATTGCCGAGATACTTCTCGATAGTTCTGGCTTTGGCTGGCGACTCGACGATAACCAGATTCTTCATACTTATATAATAGTAAACCGATTTGCTAAAAATGCCAAATTAGTGCTGGCTGCTGAGAATAATAAGACCAAAGAAAATAGCCCGCCAGATGGGCCTCGCGCCGAGCCTTAGAGCTCTGGCGGGCTATTTTCTAGCGGGCGTGGCGCCCTTTTGCCGAGTTACTCCTCGGCGTCGTCGTTGGTGTTCACCTCCTCGGTGTCGTACAGGTCGGCGAGCTGCGTCTGCTCGCCGATCAGTTCTTCTTGGGTCGCGTTGTTAATGACAGTCTCGAGACCGTCATTAATATTCGACCATTCTTTCAAAGCCTCAGAAAAGAGGGAGTGTAGGAGAGGAGACGCCTCCTCTCCTCCTTTCAGGAAGATCCTGTACTCGTCGATAATCTTGCGACTATCGGCGAGAGACAGGCGCGCCTGCCTCTCCATCCAGGAGAGGTCTTCCTCTCTCTCCTGAGCCAAGCGGCTCAGGAGAGAGACGTTCATCTCGTTGTTACTGATCTCGTCGCCGAGCTTAGTGACCTGGCGGCGCAGTTCCTGCGCCGCCAGGCGGTACTGACGGGCGCGGCCGGCCATGAAGCCAGCCGCGCCGAGCGCGACAATGGCGGCCAGGTTGCCCTGGCCACCGCCAATGAGAATGACGGCGACGATGGCGGTCGCGAGTGCGACCGCCAGCTCGCGGCGGGCGCGCAGGGCGCGCGCCGCCTTCTTGAAAAAGTGTCTCATTTCCCCTCCTCAGGGAAGTGTTTTTCACTCAAAGTAAAAGGGCACTTCTTGCCCTCTGTTTACGAAACTTTGAGCAAAAAGCTGATATATATATATCACATATGGACGGCGGTGTCAATAGTTTTGCAATAATTTACTATTTTTGCAACAAAATAGCCAAAAATCCTCTTCAGGCCGCAAATCGCCAGTTTTGCTTGTTTATTTATCATTTCGGTGTTTTGATTGCCGGGCGCGTTCAATGTACGAAAGCGTTGATTTAACTGCGAACGGCAGCGATACAGCGAACGCTAAATTGCCGATACCGCGAGCAACTCTGGCGAGCTGGCTCTGGCCGGTGGTTTCGAGACGGCTACCGACTAGGTGGGCTAGCAATGAGCTGGTTTCGAGCGCTAGCGCCAATTTGCCAGAGATTTCTGGGCGTACGGTTTCATCGTCAGCTTCAACTATCGTTTTGGTGCTGGCAACGGCGTTGATTCCATTAAAAGCTGTGATGGCAGCGATTATTTCCGTTGGTGCGAGGTTTTTGCTTTTTATCTCATAAAGGATAATGGCAGTGACAGCTTTGTCTAGTCCAGCATCAAGTAAAGCGCCGAAATCGCTTGTCTGCCCTGTTTTGCGAGCAACGATGCGTCTAGAACGTCGATGAACCGGCCAGCGGCAACCTGTGCGATACCAGCAGCGGTATCGATGCGTTTGGCGCCGCGCCAGGCTAGAATCGCGCCAGCAATGCTCATAGCGTTGGGAATGGTGGGGATATCAGTCCTAGGATTGAATCTTGGAATCTTTTCACGGGACTTAATAGGCATAATATCTAAGTCTACAATTATACGATGAAAATGACAAATTTGCTAAAAGCTTAAACAATATTAATTAAACAAGTGTCCACTGGTTGGCGCCGAGCGAGCGGATAGCGCCAGTTAGTTCAAGCATGGTTAGCGCAGTATTGAACTCGGTTGCTGGCAGCTGAGTAGTCTTTTGTAGCTGGTCACCGTCGCGGATACCTTGAGCGAGCTGTTCGATGATCGCTGTTTCGGCAGGTGTTGAGCCGAGCGGCAGCTTGGTTTGGTCGGTTCGCGCGTCTGGCATGGATTCTGGTGCGACAACCGACAAAATATCGTCGATGCTGGTGACGGGCGTGGCGCCTTGCTTGATTAGAGCGTTGCAGCCAGCGCTTTGAGGGCTGGTGATGTTACCGGGCACGACGAAGACATCTTTGCCTTGGGCTAGCGCGTGGGCGGCGGTATTGAGCGTGCCGCTGCGAGCACTAGCTTCGGTAATTAGTACGGCGTCGGCCAAGCCAGACACCAAGCGGTTGCGTTCCAAAAAACTCCAGCGGCCGAGGATGTACGGTTCGGTGTCATCAGTAGAATGTTCGGACAAGATTGCCCCGCCCTTTTCGACAATTCGCCGGGCAAGCGTGCTGTTGCTGCGCGGATAAATATTCGGTAACTGGCTGGGTACGATGGCGATAGTGGTGCCGCCAGCGTCTAAACAGGCGCGGTGCGCTAACGCGTCGGTGCCTAGGGCTAGGCCGCTAACAATGATAAAACCGCGGCTAGCCAGGCCACTGGCGAACTGATTGGTTACCTCGATGCCGTAGCTGGTTGGCTTGCGGGTGCCGACGATAGCGATGGTCGGCTGGCGCTGTTTAGGGATTTCACCTAAGTAATATAATGCTTGCGGCTTGTCGTCAATATTAGCTAATACCTTGAGATAATTACTGCTATCTGGTGATACTTTATTGATTTTCATACAAATTCCTGTTAAAAAGTATTGACATGTTGTCAAAGGTGTGCTAATATTGGGATGATTGATTGACCCGAGGTGGTGAATCAAGCACCTTATACCCCCTATTCTAACTTATGTTAGGTTGCGCTAAAAGGCGCACGGCAGTAATCTACCCTCCACTTTCGTGCCTAGACAACTTTTTAGCGTATACTAACCCCTTTGTCCAGCGGATCACCGTATGTGTGAGGTGGATCACGTATACCCGATAGGGTGGGACGAAGGGCAGAATGGCGCTAGGTGATGCCCACCCTTACCTAGCGCTTTTTTGTTATCTAACAATATTGACTTTTCGTCATAAAAATAGTATAATGGAAGTATGACCGCTAACGACTTTAACTACGATCAGATGCGCCGCGAGGAGTGTCAAAAACTTATTCCGCGGGTGTTTCATGTCGAGATGCCAGTCGACGAATTTTTGTTTGACGATATCGAAACGGGGCGCGATTCGTACGCGGTGATCTTCCGTAGTCGTGGTAGCGTGTATGCTCTGCTTATTGCCGAGAATGGTATCGAGCAGACGCTAGAGGATGTGCGCCGTATCGTCAAGAATATGGGTTTAACTGCCGAAAAGTTCTTGCCGCCAGAGGCCGACCCGCAGTATTTTTATCGCAATGGCGTGGAGCTTTTGAAAAGGGTTTATCCGTCGCTACGCCGCTGGAATTACGATGATGTGTGGATGTATAGTCGTAAGGTACCGTACAGCCCAGCCCTGGTCAAGGTAGCATCGGTCGACGGTGAGATCCGGCGCTTTAATCAGCGCGGTGCGTCGTGGCAAAAATTATTAAATTATTCGTTCAGAAAGGTTCAGGTACGCTATGAATGATATCGATAAAGTATTCCCAGCGCGGTACAATCGTTTGCTTAAGCTAGCAGAGGTGCGTCCGCTACAGTTCCGGCAGCAAGCGGCGGCCGTCTATGCGGCTTGCCCGCGCTCGCTGCGGCGGATGGCGCGGCGCTTTGATCGCAGCGTGCCGATGGCGCTGGAATTTTTCTTGTCTTGGCGCGATGATTGCCTGCCGCGGTTGCGCAAAATCGAAAGCGCGCCGCAGCAGAAGACGCTGATCAAGACGGTGAGCGACAATTTCTTGACAGATGATGAGCAAACTGCAACATTGTTGCAATACGTAGCACAGCAGAGCCAAAGCATTGAACGAGCGCGTTTTGCGCTGCAACATTATGCAGAAGGCGAAAAAAAGCTGCATCGTTTGGCGCTAGAGTTTGTTAATCAGTCGGCAGAAGTTTGTTCGCAGCAGGTCGAAGTCTACGTAGATTATTTACTCTACCGTGCGGTTGCCGAGGAATTCGGCATGACAATACGCGATCCGCAGGCGCGATTGATTAAGCGTTTATTCCAGTCGAAAGTTGAGCGCCATCAGATTCGCCGGATGACGCGCCAAGCGCGGCGGCGTTTGAACGAAATCGACGGTGCTACTGCCGAGATTGAGCAAGCGCAAAATGGCTTGGTAGCGCGGTTGTTTGGCCTGAAGATTGATTATGTGTCGGTATTGGCGGCGCGGCAAGAGTATGAAAAAGCGTTGGCGCGTCTCGGTAAAAAGTCAGCTAATAGTCCGGCTAAGCGGCTAGCTCTCTACGAGAAAAAGACCGAGGATCTTCGCGCGGAATATCTGGCTACCGTGCCGGGATTGGCTAATCTGTCGGACACGCAAAAGGCTGCCAAAGAAATTGACGGAGTGTTGTTGGCAGTGTTTGACCTCAGTAATGAGCAGCGCAACGATATTATGAGTTTGCTCAAACGCTACCGCGAGCTGATTCGCGAGCGCGAGACGCTGCTGACGATGATTGGCGATTAGGGTTACTTTGTTGATTTTGATTCTGGCTTTGGCTTGTTTTTGCTAGCACTAGCGCTTTTAGCTAGCTGCTGTTTTTGCCGGCATTTTTGGCGAACACCTTCAAGCTCAAAATGGTGATCAATGACCAAAAAGCTGTATTTTCTGCTGAGGTAATTGATGAGCTGTTCTAATTCTGGAGTTTGGATTGGTATAGCGTTTTGGCAGCGAATGCAGTATAAGTGGTGATGATGCGGAATGAATGGCTCGGCTAGCTCGTAGTAGTTCTTCCAGCCGACGTGAACAACGTTAATGATTTTGAGATCGTTGAACGCCACCAAGGCGCGATAAACGCTAGTGCGGTTAATATCATTGCACTTTTTTGCAATATCGCTGATAGTTAGCGGAACGTCTGATTTTTGCAGTGCGTCGAAGACTTGCTGGCGCGGTTTGGTTAGGCGCAGGTTGTGCTGTTTGAATAGATCGTCGAGGGTCATGATATTGCAAGTATACAACTTATTGCAACAAATTTGCAATAAT
>JABCNZ020000017.1 GCA_013333845.2 Candidatus Saccharimonadota bacterium | reverse complement strand
TACCTTGATAGCAGCTAAACCAGGAACAGTATAAGCAATCATCCAATAATACGAAATCCAACCGAGTTCAGCGCACACTGTTGCTGCTGCTATCGCGTAAAGATTAGTACTGATTCCCTCGTAACGGCTAGCTACATGCCGCGCTGACGCATAAGTAATCACCCAAACAACTGCTACAAAATAAAATGAATCCCATGAATAAGCTATCAACGACAGCGTCACTAGCCCCAAGAACAGCGCAGTACCAGCTTGAATAACCGCATACGTGTATTTTGAGCGCTGCTTGATAAATAGCAGCCAGACAATATGCAATACTGTTAGCCCCAGCTGAAGTATCATGTACCCGCCCGACAGCCAAATTAACAGCGCAAAACTAACGCCAACTATAATATCCACCAAATTAGACAAAATATTAGCCACCCAAAAACGCGGCCTTACCGACAAAATCCGCCATTTGCCAAGCGCCACCAGCAGCAAAGCAAAAATTGGCGAATTAGTTACATAAATAGTTCCAAACACCGCCAGCGCCAGCAAAATATTAAGCGATGCATAAGCCAGCGAGCTTACCTTAGAGCTATACTTATGCTTTTTTGTTGAACTCATACCGCTTAATTATACCACCTTAGTATTGTTTCTATAACCCGCCTACTCGCCGACATTCGGCTTGACTGCTATGATAATAACGTAGTCTACCTCTGCATTATATTTGACGCCTGGCACGCTCTGTACCGCTTCTGGGGCAGCGCCGTAAAGCGACTGCAGTTTTACAGACGTAGCTGTCTTGGCGCGCGTTGAGACTTTATATATCTTGTTGCTAGAATACGAACCGTTTTGCGGCGCATTACCGACAGTACTAACCGTCATGCCAAGCTCAGTTAATTTATCAGCTTGTTTTTGCGCCACGCCTGATACGCCAGTAGCATTAAGTACAACAACGTTAGCATTTTCTTTAGTGATATCTGTCGCATAGAGGTTTTTCTTGACGAAAGCCCGCAGCTGATTGTAGTCATACGTTCCGGCCGTCGGCACCACCGAACTAGCGCCACCGTACGTGCCGGTTGTCAAGATAGCCGGCTCGGCATCAATTAAGCTGACACTTTTGATATTATCGCTTTTGATATCGTGTACTAGCTCGACCAGCGTACGTACTTCGCTCTTTTCGAAATTAGTTCGTAAATTCTTGCCAATCGCGTCGATAATACCAGAAATTTTAGTAAAATCTGCCAGTGTGCCAGCACTTAAAGCCTTGTCGCGAATAGCAACCATAATCTTTTGCTGATTTTTTTCGCGGTCGAAATTAGACTGTTCGAAACCGTACGTTGGCGCTCGGTCGCCGCGCGCCATCGCCAAATACAGCGCGTGCTCGGCATCTAATTCTACTTCACCGTTTGGATAGCTAATATAGTGGCCGCGCGGACAGCGCTGAGACTTCTCGGCAGACGTCGTACCACACTTCCAGTCAAAATTACTATCCATCACACCATTCGGATTGCGGCTGTCGATGGTAATCTTGATACCGCCAAGCGCCCCCACCAAATCACGCATCACACTATAATTCAGGTGAACCGAATATTGCACATCAATACCAAATATATTACCAACAAAAGCTCTAGTTGCCGTCTGACGCTCTTCCTCAGCGCTGTCGCTCGACCAATTATCGTTGACGCAGTTAAAATAAGCGTTAATCTTGCCAGAATAACCCGCTTGGCAGCTCTTGCCATATTTGACATATAAGTCTCGAGGCACGCTAATCATATAAGCATTCTTTTTGTTCTGGTCAACACTAAGGATCATCATCGAGTCGGTTAGATATCCCGCTTCGTGGCCAGCGTCGTCTTCTGAGGTGCCAAGTATCAAAATATTACTGCGGCCATGAGCATCTTGCTTGAGTGGTTTCTTCTGTACGAAACCGAATATATCGCCCTTAAAAACAGCATTGCCTGCCATCAAAGCCCGTACCCCCAGGAAAATACCAATACCAAGTACAATAATAGTTATTGCGATTGTCGCACGCTTGGCGATTTTTTTCCAATCGCGCTTTTTTTGGCCATTTTTTGGTGCGCCTTTGCCAGAATGTTTGGATGGAGATAAATCAAGATTATTACTAATCTCGCGCAAAGACTCGTCAATATCGCTGCGAACACCTCTATTTGGCGCCGAAGTAATCGGCCGCGGCGGCAATTGCTGTTGGCGCCGTACAGACACAGTATGTCCCATATCGCCGAAATTAACCGCTGGTTTTTTCTGGCTATCAACAGGCGCTCTGCGCGCAGGAGTATTTCGCGGTACAAAACCGTCTATCGCTCGCTTCACCATATCTATGTACTATAAAGGATTTTAGCTAAAAAATAAATATCGCGCTTATTGTTTCGTTGGTTTTTACAGCGTATAATACGTGTAATGGAAGCCAGCTATCTCACCCGCCATCCGCGTCTTCGAGATTTTCTAAGTTTTAGCGGATTTGTTATTGCAGTGCTAATTGGCACTTTGCTATTAAATGCTTACGTTTTTCGCAGTTTTTCCGTCTCTGGACACAGCATGGATAATACTCTCGCCGACGGCGACCGGTTAATCATTAACCGAATACCTGTAACCATGGCACAGATACAAAATAAACCGTATTTGCCAGA
The DNA here is from genome assembly GCA_013333845.2 of Candidatus Saccharimonadota bacterium. GTDB lineage: Bacteria > Patescibacteriota > Saccharimonadia > Saccharimonadales > Saccharimonadaceae > Saccharimonas. The sequence continues at coordinate 2,354 of JABCNZ020000017.1, read as the reverse complement.
ACGTGGAAAGATTGTTGTTTTTGTCAATCCAGTCTATAGGCCTGGAGCACCCGATCGCTATATCATCAAACGCGTAATTGCCTTCCCTGGCGAACGCGTCGTTGTCAAGGACGGCGTGCTAACAGTTTACAATAATAAATATCCCGAAGGCTTTCATCCAGACGACAGCACGCGCAAAAACAACGTCGGTCCAAAATCGCCAACTAGCCACAGCGGCGAATGGACAGTACCAGAAGGCTCTATTTTCGTAGCGGGCGATAATCGAGTCGGCGACAACTCATTCGACTCGCGTAGCGGACTGGGCTTCATTCCAACTTATGATATTGTCGGACCAGTAGCTCTGAGAATCTTTCCACTAGGCAATATAGACTCGTTTTGAGTTTAAAATTAAGATTACAAGCTAGCAGCCTAAAAATTCAATTTGTAATTTTTACAACGTTAGATTAGTACAATTCGGGTTTATTCACCCAACAACTTGGCAATTCGCTCGAAATCCGCTTGATCTTTGAATGAAATAATAATCCGTCCGGCACCTTTTCGAGTCTCCTTGACAGTAACTGGCGTTCCGAAGCGCTTGGCAAAAGATTCCTCTTCGCGGATAAATCTCGAGCTGCAGACGGCTTTTCTACCTTTAGTCGATGCTGTGCCATGCAACTTTTTATAATTCGAAACATAGCGCTCAATCGTCCGCGCGCTCCATTGCTCTTTTATGATTATCGGAACAACCCGCAAAATTTCTTCTTCTGGCAAGCTCGTCAGCGACCGCGCCTGGCCTTCACTTAGTTCGCCGCGCGCTACTACATCGCGCACCGCCCCCGGCAAGCGCAACAGGCGCATTGTGTTAGCAATTGCCGCCGATGTCTTACCAACACGCTTGCCAATATCATCTAAAGTCAGATTAAATTGATCGCGCAGCTTTAAATACGCCGTCGCTGTTTCTAGAGGATTAAGGTCGCGGCGCTGGATATTCTCGATCAACGACAGCTCTAACCGGTGCTGACCCGATAGCGTCCGCACCAGCGCTGGAATTCGATCAAGCTTCGCTAATTTAGAAGCCCGGAAACGGCGTTCGCCAGCTACAATCATATAGCCATCACCATGCGGCCGCACTACTATTGGCTGCAACACGCCATGTTCCTTGATCGATTTACCCAGTTCAACCAAGGCATCGTCGTCAAATTCACGGCGCGGCTGATCTGGATCGGGCATAATTGACGCTAATTTAATATATCGCAAATCACTAACGCGTTCGTCCTGCTCGGCTGTCGGATCGAACGATTCGTCTAGCAGCTCTGTTGGAATGAGCGAATCAAAACCTCGTCCTAAGCCTTTTTTAGCCGACACGCTCAATCACCTCCCTGGCTAGCGCTTTATAAGCTCGAGCGCCTTTACTAAACCTATCATACGCACCAATCGGCAAGCCGTGGCTCGGTGCCTCAGCCAAGCGTACATTGCGCGGAATCTTCGTTTTGAATACTTTGGCTGGAAAATGCTTCGAAATCTCGTCTAATACTTGCGTCGACAGTGATGTGCGGTTATCAACCATTGTCGGCAACACACCTACCAAATCAAGCGTTGGATTGAGATTTTTGCGCACTAGTTTCATCGTTTCCAGTAACTGACCTAGGCCCTCTAACGCATAGAATTCTGCTTGTACCGGCAGCAAAACATACTGAGCGGCAATTAACGCATTAACCGTCAACAAGCTCAAACTTGGCGGACAATCAATGATAATGTAATCGTACTCTATGGTGCAAGCCTTAATAGCATATTTCAGGCGGCTGAAACGATAATCAGTCTGAGCCAGCTCTACTTCGGTATTAGCTAAGGTTGGCACAGCAGGCACCAACGATAGGTTATCAAACTCGGTTGGGATTGTTACTTCTACTAATTTTTTACGGCCGAGAATAGCATCGGCAATAGTTACTTCTAAATTTTGTTTATCAATACCTAAACCGCTAGTTGCATTGCCCTGCGGATCGAAATCAATTAATAGAGTCCGCTTGCCCATCTTTGCCAGATAGTAAGCCAGATTGATTGACGTTGTTGTCTTGCCAACGCCGCCTTTCTGATTGGTAACCGTTATGATAGATGCCACTGTTTATCTGCCCTCTCTGCTTACGTTTAATTATACCACAAACATCTAGTAAATATGAAATTGCCCTGCTTCAGAGAACAGGGCAATCTATTAAGTCTATATCTATTATTTAATCGACGTAATCTCGATCCGGCTATATTTTTGACGATGGCCGTTTTCTTTGTGAACGCGTTTTTTAGCTTTGTAGCGAATGACGCGGATTTTATCGCCTTTGACTTCCGCCTCAACGACTTTCGCTTTTACCACCGCGCCTTTC
>JABCNZ020000016.1 GCA_013333845.2 Candidatus Saccharimonadota bacterium | reverse complement strand
TTCCATCAACTTTTTCATACCGTAGGCTTTATCGACACCGATTTTGGTAATGTCGACGCTGGTAGTGCCGCCCAGGCGCACTTCAAATTCCGGCAATTTAGCAGCAACGTCGTCGCGCATTTGCTTGCGGACAGCTTTGTTGGTTTCCGCCCAAGCGTATTTTTTCTCGGGCGAGGCTTGCTGGCCCAGCGCCGAATACGTCACTTGGCTCAAACGATCCTCGATAATCTCGCCGTCAGGATTCGCTTCCCACAAATCAAACTTGCGCGCCGATTCCTCCAAAACCTGAGTAATTTTCTGCTTTTGTTCGTCGGTGAAATCCTCTTTATAGTGCGTTTGCCACTCGTTCGCATCGACGTCAAACGTATAATAACGCGTGCCACAAGTCGGCATCATATGGAAGCGCGCCAGCAATTCCGGCGAAACATTCATCTGGTCGATCACTTGCTTCTCGAACTGCTCGAATTTGCCGCCAGAAATGACACAAACTTGATAATTTTCCAGCAATTTAGCGAGCAAATCCGCCATACGCGGCGAAATCGCCGATTTACTAACCGCCAGCGTGTCGTCCAAGTCAAAACCGATAATTTTCTTCATGATTTCCTCCTATTCTGATTATTTTACCAGCAAGAAGTCATTCTTGCCCTTTTTGATTAAGCTAGTCTCGGTCAATGGCATATCGCCGACAATCTTCGCGCCGTTGACGCTGATCGCGTTATTCTGGATCAGCCGGCGCGCTTCGCCGTTGCTAGTACATAAGCCAGCAGCGACCAGCGCTGCCACGACCGTCGTCTCGAGGTCAGCCGTCGGGATTTCGTTAGCTAAAGCGTTCAAATCGTCGCTGTTAAGCGCCGCAATATCGCCGCCGCCAAACAACGCAGCCGTTACCCGCTCGACGCTTTCGCGGCGCTGGCGGCCGTGCACCAAGTCAGTAACTTCACGCGCTAAGGTTTTTTGCAAGGCGCGCTCGCCTGGATTGGCCCGATGATTGTCGATCAGCGCTTCGACGGTTTCGCGATCGAGCAGCGTGTAGATTTTGATCAGATCTTCGCTAGTTTCATCGTCGCAGTTGAGCCAGAATTGATAGAACTTGTACGGACTAGTCATCTCGGGGTCGAGCCAGATAGCGCCGCCCTCAGACTTGCCGAACTTGACGCCAGTTTGCTTGTTGATAACTAGCGGCGCGGTCAAAACATGCGCTTCGCTGCTCTCGAGCTTGCGAATCAGCGACACGCCAATAACACTATTACCCCACTGGTCGGCGCCAGCTAGCTGCAAAGTGGCGCCTTTTTCACGGTACAAGTGTAAAAAGTCATACCCTTGAATCAGCCCGTAGCTAAATTCGCCGTAGCTGATACCAGCGCCGCCCTCGCCGATACGCTGCTGCACGAATTCGCGGTCGAGCAGCTGCGTCATGCTGATATGCTTGCCGATTTTGTGCAAGAAATCAATGTAATTAATCTGCGAGAACCAGTCGGCATTATCAACAATTTCAAAATCCTGACCGCGGAAAACTTGGCGGAATTGCGCCGCCAGACTTTCAACATTGCGCGCCACTGTTTCAGCATTGCGCAGGTCGCGCTCTTGCTTTTTGCCATCAGGATCGCCGATCATACCGGTGGCGCCGCCGACTAGCAGCAGCGGCCTGTAGCCGTGGTCGATGAAATGCCGGCACAGCATCATCGCTGCCAAGTTGCCAATAGTCATACTCGGCGCGCTAGGGTCAACGCCAAAATAGAACGTTCGCGGCTCGTTTATATCTTTGACATCAGCGAACGTCGTCTGATTGATGAGTCCGCGCCACGTTAGTTCTTCTGCTAGCGTCATCTGCAACCTTTCTTTATTTAATAGTGAGATAGTAACATATTTGCAAATTATCAGCAAAAGCACTAGCCGTCGTGATGCGAACAGTGCTATAATGGTGGAAATATTGCTTATGGGAAGAGTGAAAGTGGGAAACAAGAAACGAAAAGTAGCTGGCGGCGTCAGCGCTTATGCTAATTTAGCCAATAAACGCCGAGTCAAGAAAGACGCGCGAGCGCGCAAAAAGGCCGAATATCTGGCAACTTTGCCGAAGCATCCGGTCAAGCGCTTACTATACCGCTTGCATCCCGAAACGCCTAGCCAAATACTGGTTTAGCCGCGACGGCGCAATTATGGCGCTGAAGGTTGTCGGCATAACTTTGCTGCTAATCGTCATCGGCATAGCTTCGCTATTCGCCTATTTCCGCAAAGATCTCGACAAAATCAACCCTGATACCCTAGCACAGCGCGTCAAAACGACAGTCACCAAATATTACGACCGCAACGACAAATTGCTCTGGGAGGATAAAGGTACCGGCGACTACACGCTAGTGGTCGACGCCAAAACCATCGCGCCATGCATGGGCAAGGCTACTATAGCTATCGAGGACAAAGATTTTTATAAGCACAGCGGCATCAGCGCTAGCGGCATTGTTCGCGCCTTTATCAGCAACTCGCAGGGCAACGCCGTGCAGGGCGGCTCGACGCTAACGCAACAGCTAGTCAAGAAAGTGTTCTTTACTAAGGACGAAGCTATGCAGCGGGGCTTGTCGGGTATTCCGCGCAAAATCAAAGAGATGATTCTAGCCATCGAGGTCGAACGAATGTACAGCAAAGACCAAATCCTCGGCTTGTACCTCAACGAATCGCCGTACGGCGGCCGGCGCAACGGCGTCGAATCGGCTGCACAAACTTATTTCGGCAAATCATCCAAAGATTTAACCTTGCCAGAATGCTCGCTACTAGCCGCTATCCCGAACAACCCGTCGCTTTACAATCCGTACAATACTTACGGCCGCAAAGCGCTTGTCGAACGCCAGCACAAAGTACTGGACGACATGGTGTCGATGAATTACATATCCAAACAAGAGGCAGCGGCAGCCAAGAAAGTCGACATTATGGATACCATCAAACCGCTGGCCGACCAATACGCCAACGTCAAGGCGCCGCACTTTGTGCAGATGGTCAAGAAACAGCTAGAGGAAGAGCTCGGCAAGACTATCGTCGGCGAAGGCGGTTTATCAGTCAAGACAACACTCGACCTCGACGCGCAAACAACCCTAGAAACCAATATAGCCAAATTATTTAACGGCGAGATTACCGATGGTAACTGCGGTTATCGCAACTGTTCACAATTTGCTGGCTTCTCAAACGGCGCAGCGGCCATTGAAGATACCAAGACTGGCCAGCTTGTCGCCCTAGTAGGCAGCCGCGACTTCAATTATGCTGGCTTCGGGCAGGACAATGCAGCCACCGCTTTCATCCAACCAGGTTCGTCGATCAAGCCGCTTGTTTACGCCCGCTTATTTAGCAACCAAGGCGGTAATAACGCCAATTACGGCAGCGGCTCGATTCTAGCAGATTCCAAGACAACTTTCCCGGGCAATTATAGTCCGAACAACGCCGACAACAAATTCCAAGGCAATATTACCCTGCGCCAAGCATTGGCCCGCTCTCGCAATATTCCAGCTATCAAAGCTATGGCCATCAACGAGAAGAACAACAGCGGTAGCACCTGGTCGCTGATCCGCTCCGCCGGCGATTTGCAGTACTGCACGCAAGGCGCCGACGCGCAAGCTGGCCTATCGAGCGCTATCGGCGGCTGTGGCACGCGCTTGGTTGACCACGTTAACGCTTTCGCAACACTGGGGCGAATGGGCACTTATAAACCGCAGACGACTATCCTTAAGGTCGCCAACAGCAACGGCCAAACACTCAAACAGTACAAAGAATCTAGTAAGCAAGTCATTGACCAGCAAGCAGCTTACATCGTTAGCGACATCCTTGGCGACGGCAAGGCGCGCGCTGGATTGGCGGGCCGCGACTACCTAGTCAACCTCGGCCGCGCCGGCGTCAAGGCAGCCGTCAAGACTGGTACCAGCAACAGCGAGATTAATGGCAAGGTTAGCGCTAAAGATATCTGGGCTGCCGGCTACACGCCGAATCTGTCAATGGCAGTGTGGCTAGGCAATTCCGACACCTCGCCGCTGCGCAATGGCAACTCGCTGATTCCAGCTATGTTCTTCGACCGTACGATGGCTGATATCTCCAAGATGTATGCCGACCAAGGCAAGCTGAAGTTAAGCGACTGGTATACTGCGCCGAGCGGCATCCAGACAATCAAGGGCGAGATTTATCCGTCGTATTACAACAAGGCTAGCGCTGCTACCAATGCCAAGATGACTTTCGACCGCGTCTCGAAAAAGAAAGCTACGTCCTGTACTCCTGAAGCTGCCAAGATCGAAATTGATGTCATGAAAATGGCTGATCCAATCACCAGAAAAGAGATAGTCACGCCTAACGACTCTAGCTACGACGCCGAGAAAGACGACGATGCACACAAGTGCGACGATCCGAAGCCGAATGTTACGTTAACGGTGACTAGCGGCGGCGTATCCATCGTCTATACCAGCGGCCGTTACAAACTGCAAAACATCGAATTATTATCTGGCAGCACCGTTGTCGCCAGTAAGCAAGTCGACAGTAGCGGCATCTGGAATATTCACAAAGGTAACCTGTCAGCAGCCAGCAGCGGCACGCTAACCGCCAAAATTACCGACATTGGCTACTACACGGCGACTAGTAGCGCCAGCTACAATCCAAAAAGTAGTAGCGATGACGACGATTAAATCCGCTTCGCATTGCGATAAGTTTTGCCGCCAAAACCCAGCAAAATAGCACGCTCCTAGCAGCGTGCTATCTATATATCGCGCTGGCGATTTTATTGGCTATTGACTAGGTCAATCAAGTCGCTCTCGTGGTCGGGGCGGCGGCGAGCACTCTGGCGCCGAGTCGCTGGAGCAGCTGGCTTCGGCTGCGGTTTTGTTTTCGGCGAATTAGCTTTTTTGCTGGCTGGTTTAGCTTGGGTTTTGGTCTCGCCTGCCTTTTTAGCCGAATCACGGTTGCTAGCGCTGCCAGCTGACGATTGGCTGCGGGCGCGACTGGCAGGACGCTGCTTGGCGCTAGCAGTACTTTTCGCGGGCGTTTTTGATACTGCTGCGGCTGCGATTTTCGCCGTTTTTTGAGTTTTGCCCGCAGCTTTGGCGGTTGATTTAAGAGGTTTGCCAACAGTCTCTATTTTCTTAGCAAAGATCATCCGGCCGGCTGCGGTCTGCAAATTACGGATAATTTCGACATTTAGCGTCTGACCTATCTGAGCGCTCGCCTGCTCGACGACAACCATTGTGCCGTCTGGTAGGTAGCCTACGCCCTGATGCGCGTCCTGCCCCTTCTGAATAAGCTCTAGCGTGATTTTCTCGCCAGGTAGATGCTCCATCCGGATGCTCTGCGCTAATTCGTTAAGATTTAATACCTCGGTACCTTCGACAGCAGCCACCTTGTTTAGATTGTAATCTAGCGTCATGATCACTGCGCCGTGCTGCTTAGCTAGCTTGAGTAGGCGGTCGTCAACGCCTTCGCGAGCGTGGCTGCCGTCTTGCAGCAATTCGACGTTGACGCGCTCCATAGCTTGCAACTCGGTGACCACATCAAGCCCGTAACGGGCACGAGCACGTTTATCAGCATCGGCGTGGTCAGCTAGAAACTGTAGCTCGCCGATAACCGAGCGTGGAATCACCAGCGTACCGCCGATGAAGCCAGTTTGCGCTACCGGTACAATTCGCCCGTCCATCAGCACCGAGGTATCTACCAAGATAGCCGGATCTTTTGATTTGATGGAGTTTTTGGGCAGGCGCGCTAGTAAGTACGACACCTCGCCCAAAATAAGCAGCGTTACTGCCAATAATATTAAGTCTTTGGTTTGCATATTTTCCTTTCTTTTTGCCTTGATTGACTATTGACTACTTGAGATAGCCGATCAAAGCTTGGCGTAAATCTTTGACGCCTTTTACAAATGAATTCTTTTTGCCAGAGGTTGCTGGCGCAATCGCTTGAGTGAAACCGAGTTTTTTGGCTTCGTTCAGGCGCTTGTCGGCGCCTTGTGCCGAGCGAATCTCGCCGCCTAAGCCCACTTCGCCGAACACCACCAGTCCGTCATCGAGTTTACGCCCGGCCGCCGCGCTAGCAATCGCCATCGCTACCGCCAAGTCTGCTGCCCGGTCGGCAAGTTTCAAACCGCCAACTACATTCACATAAATATCTTTATCGGATAAATTCAATTTGGTGCGCTTCTCTAGCACCGCGATGAGCAGATTGAGGCGGTTGAGATCGAAACCGCTGGCTGTCCTCTTAGGATACCCGAAATTAGTCGAATTGACAAGAGCTTGGATCTCAACGAGAATCGGACGGTTGCCTTCAAGCGTCGCCAATACCACCGAACCATCGGCGTTTTGGCGCTCGGCCAATAGCGCGGCTGACGGATTTTCGACGACCCGCAAACCCTTATCGTTCATCTCGAAAATTGCCGCTTCGCTAGTCGAGCCGTAGCGATTCTTGACGGCGCGCACCACTTTGAAGCCGCCGTAACGGTCACCTTCGAATTGCAAGACCACATCGACTAGATGCTCGAGAACTTTCGGTCCGGCGATCGAGCCCTCCTTGGTGACGTGGCCCACTAAAATTACCGCTGCACCCGAAGCTTTTGCTGCTCGGATGATGACATTACTTGAGTTGGTAATCTGGCTAACGGTACCTGGCGCACTGGCGATTTCCTCGAGACTAAGCGTTTGGATGCTGTCGATAATTACCAGTTTATATCGGCCGCTGCGAATTGTTGCAGCAATGTCGTCAGCGCTAGTGCTAGCGACAAACTGCAGATCATCGCCAGAGGTCGCACCTAGGCGCGTAGCGCGGAGCTTAACCTGGGAAGCGCTTTCCTCGCCGCTGACATAAAGTACCGATGACTGCTCGGCAACATGCGCTGCTACCTGCATCAATAGTGTCGATTTACCGATACCCGGCTGTCCCGCTAACAGCATTACACCTGCCGGCAGGATCCCGCCGCCTAGTACTGTATCGAGGTCGGCAATGCCAGTCGGTAGACGTCGTACAGAATCTTCGGCAGCGATTGAACGCATCGACTGCGGCTTTAGGATCTTACCGCGCGAATGGCTGCGCGCTACCGCCGAAGCGCCCTTGGTCTCGACTATCTGTTCGACGAGCGTATTCCATTCGCCGCAATTCTCGCACTTGCCAGTCCATTTCGGATAGCTGGCGCCGCAATTTTGGCAGACGAAATTACTGCGCGCTTTGGCCACTATTTACTCCGGCCGGCGCGGCTACGCCGTTGATGCTTTGATTGAGCTGATCGGCTTTAACGACTAAGCTTTTGAGAGTTGCCACATCGTCATTGTAAGCTTTAATCCGCGAATTGAGCGAACTCTGCCGAGCATTAATAGCGCTAATTCGCTGCTGCAGCGCCGACCGCGCCACTGTGAAGTCAGCTTGCGAACTAAACTCACCGCTCCTGGCCCGTTCATTAAAACTATTAATATCAGCGTTAATTTGCGATAAGTCAGACTGATAAGCTTCGACATCTTGTTTGATTTGCTTGGCGGCTGATTGCAGCTTAGATTGCAACGCTTCAGCCCGGGCGTTGACTCGGGTAAATACTGCCGTGTAAGCTTGGTTTTTGGCGACAGTTGACGCTCGATCAGTGAAATAACGCGCATAATACTGTTCAAGATCAGAATCGAGCTCGCCAATCGTGGTACCGATAATCGAATGTAGCTCATCTAGCTCGGCGCCTGGCTCGGCCTCGCGGTAGTATTCCATAGCTTTGGCAATTTCCGGATCATTTTTGACCTTTTGATAAGCCTTTTTGATCATAGCGTCGACTCGCGGCCGCTCGAAGATATTCAGCCGCGCATACTGGGCGTGCAACAATTCGTGCGCCGCTGTTACTTCTTTGGCGCCAGCTAATTCGGCATTTTCGACGTCAAAAAGATAAATCCGATTACCATAGTAGCAGCCCAAGATGGCTGCGGTACGTTCTGTACTTTTGCAATGAGCATTGAACTGATCGCTAGTCTCAATAGCTGGCTGAGTTGCTCGGAAGGTACGCTGTGCCGCCGGAGTCAGCTTAATCGAACTTTCAACCGCGGCAACAGCTGCAGGCGGCGTGAAAGTCGACGCTCGATAAGTATCAAAGGCTGTCTGCCCGTAGAAAAAACCGCCAGCAGCAATACTTATCACTGCCATCAAAGCGATGATTTTCGAGACAATACTACGTCTGGCTGTCGGTTTCGCTGCGCCGTTCAATCGCTATCGCTCCTTTCTTGATCCCTACTTCTAGGATATCACCTTTAGCATAGACGCCGTCAAGTACTTGCTCGGCAATAGCATGCTCAACCTCGTCCTCGATGACACGGCGCAGCGGACGGGCGCCGTATTTGATACTGTAACCCTTGTCGATAAGGAATTTTTTGGCACTAGGTTTAATCGTAAGGGCCAGGCCTTTGCGCACCAAACGCTGGCGCAGCTCGCCGATCAGCAGGTCGAAGATCTTGCCGACCTCGGCGCGAGTCAACGCTCGGAAAGTGATAATCCCGTCAAAGCGATTAATCAGCTCGGGGCGCATAAACTTATCGAGAGCATCGCGAGCAAATTTAGCATTGCGGCGGTGCAAATCGTCAATTTCACTGTTTTTGTCGCGGCTAGAGTGAAAGCCGAGCTCCGACTCTTTGGTCATTTTGTCGGCGCCGAGATTGCTAGTCAAGATGATAATCGTATTGCGAAAGCTAACTTCACGCCCCTTAGCATCAGTCATCGTCCCGTCTTCCAGCAGCTGCAGCAGCAGGTTGAATACGTCTGGATGCGCCTTTTCAATTTCGTCAAAAAGCACCACGCTGTACGGCTGGCGGCGAACTTTGTCAGTCAATTTACCGCCGTCCTCGTAACCGACATAACCAGCTGGCGCTCCGAGCAGGCGCGACGTATTATGCTTCTCGCCGAATTCGCTCATGTCGATTTTGATAAGCGCTTCTTCGCTGCCGAAAACTTCTCGCGCCAGCACCTTAGCTAATTGCGTTTTGCCGACACCAGTCGGTCCCATGAAGACGAAACTGCCAATCGGCCGCCGGCTGCTAGCCACACCGCTGCGGCTGCGGCGAATCGCCCGCGCTACCTTACCGATAGCCTCGCGCTGGCCAATGACGTACTTGCCGAGATGCTTTTCGAGCTGGCGCAGCAACTTCGCTTCGCTAGTCTGGACTTTTTCGACTGGAATGTTGGTCATCACAGCGATGGCATGCGCCACATCGTCATCGGTCAGCTGGATAGCGCGGCGGCCTTTTTGGGCAGCAACTTCTGTCTCGAGTTTTTTACTAATCTGGCTAATACGCTGCTTGTACATAGCGGCTCGCTGGTAATCTTCGTGCAGGACAGCGTCCTCCATACGCTCATTGAGATGCTTGAGCTCTTTGAGATATTCGCGCTCGCGGCTCGGGCGGTGGCCTCGCTTGACGCGAACTCGAGCAGCTGCCTCGTCGAGCACGTCAATTGCTTTATCGGGCATGAAACGGTCGCTGACGTAGCGGTCGCTCATGTACACCGCCGATTCGATCACTTCGTCGGTAATTTTGACGCCATGATGCTTTTCGTAATAATTTTTAAGACCTTTCAAAATAGCGATTGTCTGCGCCATAGTTGGCTCTTTGACGACGATCGTCTGGAAACGCCGTTCTAGGGCCGTGTCTTTCTCGATATGCTTGCGATATTCATCAAGAGTCGTCGCGCCAATCATGTGCAGCTCGCCGCGCGCCAACGCCGGCTTGAGGATATTGGCCGCATCCATCGAACCTTCCGAGGCGCCAGCGCCAACCAGCAGGTGCAATTCATCAATAAAAAGAATAATATTACCCTGTTTTTTGACTTCAGCGATTACCTTTTTCAGCCGATCCTCAAATTCGCCGCGATATTTAGTACCGGCAATCATCGCCGCCATATCTAACATAACCACTCGGCGATCCAACAAATGGCCCGGTACGTCCTCGCGGACGATCCGCTGCGCCAGCCCCTCAACGATAGCGGTTTTGCCAACGCCTGGATCGCCAATCAATACCGGATTATTCTTGGTGCGGCGGCTAAGGATAGTAATCATTCGCTCTAGCTCTTTGTCGCGGCCAATCATCGGGTCAAGTTCGCCGTTGGCTGCTCGCGCCGTCAAATCCACGCCAAAGGCGCTAAGCGCCCCGCCGCGCGTATTGCCGCGGCGCCGCGGCTCGGTAGCAATATCGCCATGTTCGCCGCGATTCTCTTCAAACGACTTCTCGAGTTCGCTTATTATCATATCGACGTTGATGCCCATTTCACGCAGCAGTGCTGTCGCTCGGGCATTACTTTGTCGCAGAACACTGTACAGAATGTGCTCTGTGCCGAGATAATCATGGCCATACTCGCGCGCCGCTTCCCACGCCATGCGCAATGTCAACAAGGCAGTCTCGCTAAGGCCCACCATACCGGTACTGGTAACTACCCGGGACGGTTTGATATCTAGGATCATTTCAGCTTGTTGCAGGGTCACGCCAGCGTCAGTCAATACTTGCGCCGCCGAGCTCGACCCTTGCGCCAAAACGCCAAGCAGCAAGTGCTCTGTCCCAATGTAATTACTACCGTTACCGCGAGCAATCGCGTCAGCATGCTGGACGCTAGCGCGCGCGTTGTCGGTCAATCGCGAAATAAAATCTGCAAAGTCTTCTGGCATCATCAGTTCTCCGTTCTGAGCGTATTGCCCATCACATCTAATTATACATAACAAATTAGCACTCGTCAAGGCAGAGTGCTAATTTGCAAAAAGCGGCTGCGGGTTTTAGTCTTGATTTTCGATAGCACTAAACAAATCTTCCTCGACGTTCTTGCGCGGTTTTTTCTCGGCTGATTTCGGCGCTGTGGTCTCGATGTTCAATTCGTAGCCAGTCAGGCGGCTCGCCAAACGCACATTTTGCCCGCCGCGGCCAATAGCGATTGATTGCTGGTCTTCAGTAACGTAAACATTGGCGGTTTTTTTGTCCTTATCAATCTCAACTTTAACAATCTCAGCCGGGCTAAGAGCATTGCGGATATACGTATCTATATTATCATCATAGGTAACGATATCGATTTTCTCTTGCTCGCCGATTTCGCTCATCACCGCATTGACGCGCGCGCCGTGACCGCCGACGAACGTTCCGACCGGGTCAACGCCTGGCACCGTGCTAGCAACCGCTAGTTTAGTGCGACGGCCAGCTTCGCGGGCGATGCCTTTGATCTCGACGGCGCCAGTTTCCATCTCGGGCACTTCTTGGCGGAAGAGATATTCGATAAAGTCCTCGCTGCCACGGCTGAGGATTAGCTGCGGGCCGCGGCCTTCGCGTTCGATGTCTTTGATTAATACTTTGATTCGCGAGCCGATTTTGTAAAACTCGCCTTGAATCTGCTCGCTCTGCGGGATAATACCGGTAGCCTTGCCTAACTCAACACGCACCACGCGCGGCTCGACGCGCTGCACCATGCCGGTAACGACCGTACCGATTTTGTCTTCGAACTCTGCCAGAACAACTTCGCGCTCGGCTTCGCGCAAGCGCTGCATGACGACCTGCTTGGCAGTCTGGGCGGCCACTCGGCCAAAGGACTTAACTTCATGAGCTTCCTCGACAGTATCCCCTAACTGAGCATCTGGCTTCCCTGCCTGAGCGTCCGCCAAGCTGATTTCAGTGGCCGGATTGACGACATCCTCGACGACTTCGCGCTGGACAAACACCTTGGCGGTGCCGTCATTGATATTAAGTTCGGCGCGCACATTTTGCTCGCGCTCGCCGTTATCGCGGCGCCAGGCAGCAGCGATCGCCTGCTCGATTACGTTTAGTACAGTTTCTTCGGGCAACGCCTTTTCATCAGCAATCGCCCGCACCGCTAGCGTCAACTGCTTGATATTCAAATCTTCCATATAATTCCTTTCTTTTAGTTCCAATACGAAAACAACCGACCTGCCGGCCGGATGAGTACGTATTTAATGTAACACGCGAGGGCTGGCGGCGTCAAGACCAGCAGTGCGATACAAAAATATTTCACAAAGAGTTGAGTTGGGGGCGGGACGGCGAAATAAATCGCGCATCCCGCCCCCGCACCTCATGCGTCGTCTGGGCTCTCTGGGGGATAACCCTCACGGGGTCCCCGGGCCTGCTCGGTTAGGCTCAGCTGCGCCATCTTGACGAGGGCAGAGATCCTATCTGTCTGCGCCCTACGAATCCACAGCCTGGAGATCCAGGCCAGGACCCTTGGCCGCTTCCTGTCTACAGCGACTATAGTCGCAAGGATAAAGCAGATCAACGCCATCCAGGCGTCGGCTTTATACACCAATTCATCAAAGCCATCCAGCGGAAACTCCGCTGGCAAGTTGACCATAGCAGAAAGAGCCACCGTAGTCGTATAAAGATAGTCAAACGAGAAAAGTGTCCCGAGAGCGACAAACATTCTCATGACCTTGAGCTGATAAGCAGCAACAACCGCGATGACGCTGAAAATCGCACTACAGAGCACGAAAATCACGTTGCAAAGAATAGGGTTGTACATGCCAGTCCTCTCTAGCATATTGAGGTGCAGCCTATCCAGACCGCTACCTCGGATACATGCAGTCTCTCCGCACGCATCAGGCAGCCTTTATCTGAAAGGCTAATTATAATTATACTATACTTACTGAGGACCGTCAATGTTTTCAACATATTTCATTTTTTTGGCAAAAAATTACACTTTGCCGCCAGGAGGTAAATGATATACTAGACCTTATGAATCAACCCCTTGCCTTCAGTATTACCCATCGCCTCCCCGGCACCTTGGCGCGTGCTGGTGCGATTCAAACGCCGCACGGCACGATTCAAACGCCAGCTTTCATCGTTGGCGGCACTAAAGCAACCGTCAAAGCGTTGACTGTCGAACAAGTCAAAGCCTACGACGGGCAATCAATTTTGGCCAATACTTATCATTTGATGCAGCGGCCAGGCGCCGAAATCATTCATAAAGCTGGCGGCCTAGGTAAATTTATGGATTACGATGGGCCGACTTTCACTGACAGCGGCGGCTTTCAGATTTTCAGCCTGGGAATTGCTTACAAAAAAGGCATTGATGCCGTCGCTCACACCCAAAAAGGCAACGCTGCGCAAGCGGTCAAGTCTGCTAATCAGCTAGCCAAAGTTACCGACCAAGGCGCGCAATTTCGGTCGCATCTGGATGGCAAATATATAATGATGACGCCCGAATCGTCGATGGAGCTGCAGCACGCCATCGGCGCTGATATTCATATGGCTTTTGATGAGCTGACTGCACCGCTAGCGGCCCGCGGCACGATTGTAAAGGCAATGCAGCGAACGCACGCTTGGGCGGAGCGCTGCTTGGTTCGCCACGATGAGCTAAACGCCGAACATCTAGCGCGCGGCGAGAACCTGCAAGCTCTCTACGGCGTAGTCCAGGGCGCCCGCGACGAAACACTGCGCCGCCAATCGGCCAATTTCCTGGGCGAGCGCGACTTCGATGGCTACGGCATCGGCGGCGTTTTCCAGCCTGGCGAGATCGCTGACGTCGTCCGCTGGGTCTGCGAGACTTTGCCCGAAGATAAACCGCGCCACCTGCTAGGCTTAGGCTCGCAACCAGCCGATTTGTTTCTCGGTGTCGAATACGGTATCGATACTTTCGATTGCGTCGCGCCGACCCGCCAAGCCCGCAACGGCGCTCTGTATACTCTCGATGGCCGCATCAACATCAGCAACGCCCGCTTTCGCGAGGACTTCGCGCCGATCGACGCTGAATGCGACTGTTACACTTGCCAGCATCATACGCGCGCCTACATCAATCATCTGTTTCGCGCCGATGAAATTCTCGGCGCCACGCTCGCCAGCATTCACAACGAACGCTTCGTGGTGCGCACCGTCGACCAAATCCGTGCCTCGCTGCTAGACGGCACATTTTTTGATTTCAAGCAGTCGTTCCTGGCTCGCTACTACGGCGATAATTTACCAATCGGCGTCACATTGTAAAATAAAACCGCGTCAAAATCTAACGCCGCCAAGACGAGCCAAGCAACTAATTCACCAGGTATTTCGCTGGCTGCTCGAACGTATCCATCTTTTCACGCTTTTTCACGCGGGCAATCAAATGCATAGTCAGCGGCGAGACCATAATCTCTACTGCCATCTTGATCAAAAACACCGTGACGATTAGCTGCCAAAAGCTATCCATCGGCATAGTACCGACAAAAGCAATCGTCGAGAAGATTACCGTATCTAGCGCGTTACCAGCCAATGAGCTGCCAATCATCCGCCACCACAAGCCGCGGCCGCGGCTAGCAACTTTCATCCGGCCCATTACGTAAGCATTCATTATTTCACCGACAAACAGCGCCGTTACCGAACCAATAGCCAACCGCCAAACCACACCCAACGTCGATTCAAACGCCGCTTGCCCCGTCCAGCTGCTATCTGCCGGCAGTAATTGCACCACCCAAAAAGTCAACGTCATCAATGTCAAGGCTGCCACGCCATTATAAATCAGCCGGCGCATCCGGCGATAACCGTAAACCTCAGTGATTATATCACCCACGATATACGCTAGCGGAAACAAAACCGTGCCAGCATCAAAAGTCAGCCAGCCAACAGATACAATTTTGACGCTGACAATATTACTAACCAATAGTGTCGTTACAAAAAGTACCGCAAATATATCATACAGAGAATAATGTTGTTTCTTTGTCATATCTTATGATTATATCACGCCGGCAAGCGCTGTTCCGGACAACTCGCCAAAATCCGTTCCATAGCCGTGCGCTCCGGCGGTGTCACCCACAGCGAGTATTTTTTCTTGACGGCAATTTGACGGGCAATGTATTGGCAGCGAAACGGTTTATTTGACGGCAGCCAAGTCGCCGCATCGCCATCGCCCTTCTGCTGGTTGGCTGGTCCGTCGACGGCTAGCAGCTCGAGCGGATCGTTAGCCAGACTGATTCGCTGTTCGCTAGACAACTGCTGAGCACCAGTCTGCCAAGCATTGCTCAGCGCCACTACGTGGTCAATCTGCACAGCGCCACTAGAATTAGCACCGCGCTTGAAAGCGATCCGCTGCCCAGTGTACGGGTCGCTAAGAGCGCCAGCCTGTACTTTGCAGTTGTCATCGCCCAGGACAGCGTTTGCCAAGTCGCGCCGCAAGATAACGTTGCGCGTATCGCAGCCGCCCGCCTTGGCCCAGCCGTCACCGAACTGCGAGCGCTTGTAACCGGTCTTGGGAGCGCGGCCCTTGGTTGGCAACGCTGCTAGGGCGTCGCGCGCTATTTCGCCAGAGCCAGAGTTCAATCCCGACTGCTGAGACTGCGAATCTGGCAGCATCAGCGGCAAATTCGGCCATTCCTTAATAACAACCCAACCGAGAGTACCTATCAAAATTACCGCTACCAGGACCATTCTACGACGCCGCTGCATAAGCATATTATACACCCTGCTATAATGGACATATGGACAGATTATTTTCTCAATTTCAACCAGAACACTACGACATCCAATGGGATTTACGTCAAGCGAAGAGCAATCGCTTAATCCGCGGCACAGCAACTATCCGCGGCCAACATCTAGCAGCCGAACCAATTCGCTTGCACGCCAAAGATTTGCAGATCGAAGAAGCTACTGTCAACGGCCAAGCAGTCAAGACATCAACCGACAACGACATTTTGACACTTGACAACACCGACGAAGGTCCAGCGCAAATTACTATCAAATTCTCGTTAACATTAACCGACGCCATGCATGGTATTTATCCTTGTCATTATGAGCATCAAGGCCAAAAACGCGAGCTATACGCCACCCAATTCGAAAGCCACCATGCTCGCGAAGCCTTCCCATGCGTTGATGAACCAGAAGCCAAAGCGACATTTGCGATTTCAATATTATCAAATGAACCGGTAGTACTCAGCAATATGCCAGTCATTTCGCAGCGGGAGAGCAGCGAGGAAACGCTGACTACCTTTGAGCAAACACCGCGCATGAGCACTTACCTGGCGGCCTTTGTCGCTGGCGATTTACAGCGCGCGACTACTGCCGCCAAGAGCGGTGTCGAGGTTAACGTCTACGCCACGCCAGTGCAGCCAGCCGACAGCTTGAACTGGGCGCTCCAGCACGCAGCGCAAACAATTGACTTTTTCAACGAGTATTTTGGCGTGCCTTACCCGCTGCCGAAATCTGACCATGTAGCACTACCTGATTTTTCTAGCGGCGCTATGGAGAATTGGGGCTTGGTGACCTACCGCGAAACCGCCCTGCTGGCCGATCCGGCAACCGCTAGCGTTTCGACCCGCCAATACATTGCAACGGTTATCGCCCACGAATTAAGCCACCAGTGGTTCGGTAATCTAGTGACTATGAAATGGTGGAATAACTTGTGGTTAAACGAGAGTTTCGCTACGCTGATGGAATACCTAGCAACTGACGCGCTGCATCCGGATTGGCGGCAATGGGACGAGTTTGCCAACAACGAGGGCGTTGCTGCCCTGCGCCGCGATAGTAT
This sequence comes from Candidatus Saccharimonadota bacterium, assembly GCA_013333845.2. Classification (GTDB taxonomy): domain Bacteria; phylum Patescibacteriota; class Saccharimonadia; order Saccharimonadales; family Saccharimonadaceae; genus Saccharimonas. Next base: position 11,624 of record JABCNZ020000016.1, on the reverse strand, counting down.
CGACGGCGTGCAACCAGTTCAAACCGACGTATCGAGCCCAGCCGAAATTAGCGCGCTGTTTGATGGAGCGATTGTCTACGCCAAAGGCGGCCGGCTGCTGCGAATGATGCAACTATGGATCGGCGATGAAGCGTTCCGCGCTGGCCTCAAGCAGTATTTCACCCGCTTCAAGTATAGCAACACCACTGGCGACGACCTCTGGGACTGTCTAAGCCAAGCTAGCGGCAAAGATGTCGGGGCGCTAATGAATACCTGGATTTCACAACCGGGCTACCCAGTGGTTTACGCATCGCTTGACAATGGCGAGTTGGCGCTCCGCCAAGAACAATTCTTCACTGGGCCGCACCAGCCGTCTGATCGTTTGTGGCCAATTCCGCTCGACGCCAACGACCAGCGCCTGCCCGAAATCCTAAAAGAGCGCGAGCAGCGCCTTTCGCCAGCGCCAGACGGACTATTACTGCTCAATCATCAAAACGCCTCGCACTTTATCACTTGCTACGACGACACTCTGCGAGCTCGCATATTGCAGGCCATCACCGATGGCATATTAACGCCAGCACAACGAGCCCAGTATCTCAATGAGCAAATCTTGCTAGCCCGCGGCGGTCTAGTCGCTAGCAGCACGCTAATCGAAGCACTAGCCGCCTTCCAAAACGAAAGCGATCAGACCGTCTGGGAAATCATTACGCTGGTTATCAGCGATCTCAAGAAATTCGTTGACCAAGACGAAGACGCCGAGAAGCTGCTGCGCCGCCTATCAGGCAAGCTAGCTCGGCCGCAATTTGAACGCCTAGGTTGGAGCAAACACCCCGGCGAGCCAGAATCCGACAGCAAACTGCGCGCTACCATCATCGATTGCATGCTATATAGCGAGGACGCAGCGGCAATCAGTACCGCGCGCCAGCTCTACCAAAACACACCTCTGGCCGAGCTCAGCGCCGACCTGCGCCCATCAATCATCGGTGCCGCCGTCCGCTACAGCGATCAGCCGGCAGATATAGTCAGCCAGCTACTTGAAGCCTACCAAGCCACGCAATCAGCCGACCTGCGCAGCGATATCGCCGCGGGGATTACTGCAACGCGCGACGCCGAGCAGCTAGCGCGCTTGATCGGGCTGCTCACCAACACCGACATCATCCGCAGCCAAGACACCGTTCACTGGTTCGTCGACCTGCTGCGCAATCGCTACGGCCGCGAAGCCGCCTGGCGCTGGATGCGCGGCCAGTGGAGTTGGATTGAGCAAACTTTCGCCAGCGACAAAAGCCACGATTACTTCCCGCGCTACGCCGCCATGCTATTGATGACGCGCCAGCAGCTAGCCGAATACCGCGAGTTTTTCACGCCGCTGCGCCGCGACCAGTCGCTCGTCCGCGCCATCGACATGGGAATACTAGATTTAGAGGGCAAACTAGACCTAATCGACCGCGACAAAGCAGCGGTCCTAGCAGCGCTGGCAAAGTAATTTCAGTTTTTTGAGATAAGTAATTCTGCGGCTTTTACAGAGGTCGCAAAATTATTATGACATAATTTTCGCTAAAACGCTTGACATTTATGTAATAATGTGCTATATTCATAATAGCTTTTCACCCGAATCAGTCTAAAGGGCGAGAAGTGCCCTTTAATTCGAGTGATAGCATGGGTCCTAAGGAGGAACCATGAACATCACCGCGGTCACCATCGTCATCATCGCCGTCATCGCCCTGGTCGTCATGACCGGGGTCAGCGGCTACACCCTCGGCCGCGCTCGCGCAGCCGAGGACGCCAAGAAGGCGAAGAGGTCCGACGAGCGTCTCCACGTGACGCTCGTCGGACTCAAGAGCGATACCGTTATGGTATCGCAACTCCTGTCGTTCACGCAGGAGTGTGCGTTCGACTACCGTAGGGTCGCTGAGGAGGCTATCGCGTACCTCCCTAGTGGGACGCGTAAGGGCATCCTGGAGCGAGAGCTCAAGACAACCGATAAGAAAATGATGCTCAAGACCGTCCAGATTGAAGACTACAGAAAGGAGTCTAAGAAGGGCTAACCGCCCGCTGAAAATAGCTCGCTGAATTATCGTTCAGCTTGAGCTCGTTCGGCGGGCTATTTTCTTTGGTTTAATTTACTTCTACTACCACTTGGACAGCTGGCGGGTCGCCGGTCACGCTGGCGGCTAGCAGCTTGGCCGCCATGCCGCTGCATTCTGGCTTGCCCGCCAAAAACAACTCCGCCGCAAAACGCATCTGCCGCTGCTTTTTGGCGGTAATCGCCGCCAGTCCATCGCCGAAATCATCGTTCTTACGATACTTCACCTCGGTGAAATACAACACCTCGCCTTTCACGCTGACGATATCGATTTCGCAGTACCGCGTCCGCCAATTCCGCGCGATGATTTCGTGGCCGTTAGCCGCCAGCCAATCCGCCGCTGCCCGCTCGCCCTTATCGCCAATTTGCCGGGTCGTCATTGGTTTTTCATTAATACATATAGAGCTGCCTGGAACGGTATCCCCAGAAAAAATCAGGGCAGCCTCTGCAGAATCGTTGATAGCGTCTTGATGCAGTTCCACCGCTCGAGCGCCATCAGAAAAATATCTGGGGCCCACGTAAAGTTGCCCTGATTTTTTCTGAGCCACTGCTCGCGGCGTCACAGCATACTTCGCCAGCGGCGCGAAACTCAGCCGGTGCAGAGGCGTCACACCCATGCGCTCAATCGCCGCCCGATGCTTGGCCACGCCATAGCCAGCGTTCGACGCGAAACCGTACCCCGGATAGACCGCATCTTGCTCGGCCATGAACTGGTCGCGCGCCACCTTGGCGATGATTGATGCCGCCGACACGCTCGGAATCAAACCATCGGCCTTAGGTATGGTCGCAACGAACTTCTCTAGCGCCGTGCCGCGCAGAAAATTCACCTTGCCATCGATGATAACTTCGCTAAAAGCTAGATTTTGCTGGCGGCATTGCGCTTGAATTTGCTCGACCGCCCGCCGCGTCGCCAGGCGCAGCGCCTCGCTCATGCCAATAGCGTCTAGCTCCTGAGCGCTCACCCAGCCCAGCGCCCAGGCAGCCGCCTTTTCGCGAATTTCCACGTCCAGCGCTTCGCGGCGCTTTTTGGTTAGCTTTTTGCTATCATCCAAGCCGTCAATCTCGGTGCCGCCCAGAATCACCGCGCCGACCACCAGCGGCCCCGCCCACGGCCCGCGCCCAACTTCGTCGATCCCCAGAATCATAAGTTCATGATAACAAATGGCGGCGATAGGCTCAATCGCGGGCACTTTCCTTTTCACGGTTATTTCGCAGACAAAACAAAATCCCGCTCATCGGCGGGATTTATCGTTAGCACTAGAACACAGACCACCGCTAATTTTCGGCGTGGCGAGCGGCTACTTCAGCGGCCTTGGCGTCCAATTCGGCCTGTTTGGCTTCTTCGGCGGCCTTTTTCTCGGCTGCTTCTTTGGCTTTTTCTTCTTTCAGGCGAGCAGCTTCCTCTTCGGCGTGCTTGTCGCGGACGGCGTTCACCGCCTCGCGGTCGAACTTAACAGCAGTCAGGCGAGCTGATTTACCGCTGCGCTTGCGCAAAAAGCTGAGGAAGTTGCGGCGCACCTTGGCGCGGCGCACAATCTCGACTTTTTCGACCAGCGGGCTGTGCAGCAAGAATGATTTCTCGACGCCGACACCCGAAGCAACTTTGCGGACGGTAATGCGGCTAGTGTGCTGGCCTTTGTTGTCAGTGCGGATAACCACGCCTTCGAACATCTGAATGCGCTCTTTGTTGCCTTCTTTGATTTTCTGATAGACGCGCACGGTGTCGCCGCTGCGAACATCAACAACTTGCGCTTTCTTTTGCTCGTCGTTGACTTTTTGGATTAATGCAAAACTCATAATTTTTCCTATCTTTCAAGCCCGCTCTGGCTGGCCACGCAGTTGTACCTCTGCGGCTCCACACCGAACAAAGCCCGAATAATTAACTCTCGTACAATGCGAATTATTCTAGCACAAAATCAGCCGGCGAGCAATAGCTGACATAGCTCGTAGCACGCAACTCCTCGCCGCTCGTATGATAAACCAAAGCATAAAACAAAAAATCTCACCAAAGAAAATAGTGCGGCGTACATCGCAGCACTATTTGGCGTTGGAAACAGAAAAGCCTTACGCTGTAGTTGGTTGGTCAATATCAACGTTGACGAAAAATTGAGTTTCATGATTAGAATCGATCGCCTGTCGAACTCCCTAAATATTTTGAGCACCCGGCTCAATTATTCGGTCAGGGTGAGGGCACGCAACCTTACTATCAATCACTCCTTGTCCCTGAAGTATCTCGCAAGTCGTCACCTGAGATCCTCTATCAACCACTATTACTTCTTCTGATGTTTTGTTGCCATCAGAATCGTCTACTGTTACCGGCTGCCGCAGCAAATCGTTAGACTGTTCATTGGTGTCTAATGGCTGCTGGATGCCAGTACCCGCATTGCTGCTATCGTCTACTGCACCGTACTCGCAGCCAGACTTTGCGATGAAAACGCCTGTCGCCAAAGCAAGTGCACCAACAGCAACGAGTGTTTTTTTAGTTTTACCATCTTCAGGCAAGTATCCTTTAATTCTATCAAGCGTACTTTGGCGCTTGCCTGCATGCCTCATAGCTGGCCTGCCAGATTTTAATATATCCATTTCGTTATACTTTCACCTCGAAATTAAAATTGGTATGTCTTTCTATTATACCACAAACTATACTAAAATGCAAGCAAAGCAGTTATTCATCGGTTGGGTCAAGAGCTTGACGCGGGGTCGACGAGTTTTCTGTTGAACCCTCTACGTATACGACACGGTAGGGCTCGCCGTCAATAACCATAGTCGTCGGAAGCTCCGCTCCTGGTTGGAATCCGTCGACTGCCCCGTCAAATTTCACGCAGATAACCGTATTTTCATCGACGCTATCCGACCGTCTGGCCGCCTTGGATGACGGAGGGTCTACTTCCACCAATTTGCCATCTTCAACGGCGTAGTATCTTACCTGTTCGTCGCCCACCTGCCGCGATTCGCCAGGCTGCTGACATGTCGGGTCGCCGTTGACTTCAGCAGCTGGGCGTACAACAATCTTGCCGCTGTTTTCACCGTCTGTACTCTGTATGTAAGCAACTGGCGCGATCCAAACTGAATCACCCTCGCCAATTTTTTTGGCTAACTCCTCATAAGTTAGTGTCCCGGCAGTAGCGCTCTCGGAGGCAGTACTCCCGGCTGGCGTAGAATCCGGCGTCTGACTCTCAGCCGAGCACGACCCGACAAACGAGCTTAACGCTAAACTTCCAAATGCCAAAAATGTTGTCAACCGGTTTCTTATTGTGTCTAAAAACCCTCCATTTCCTCTCATAAATATATTATGCTACAAACTGCCATTTAGTACAACATGCGCGCCCAAAATGCCAAAACGCGCTATAATATACTCATGGATTACAACAAACTAGCACTCGAACTACACCAAAAATATAAAGGTAAAATCACCACTGCGCTGCGCGATAACGGCGAAATTGACCGCGATAAACTTAGCGCTTATTACAGCCCGGGCGTCGGCGCCGTTAGCCAAGCCATCGCCGAGAACCCGGCGGATTTGCCGAAATACACCTGGACGAACAATTTGGTCGGCGTGATTTCTGACGGCTCAGCGATTTTAGGCTTAGGCGATTTGGGGCCGAAAGCCGCCATGCCGGTGATGGAGGGTAAGGCGCTACTGTTCAAGCATTTCGCTAATGTCGACGCTGTGCCAATTGTCTTGGACGTCCACCAGCCAGAAGAAATTATCGGTGCGATCAAAGCGATAGCGCCGAGCTTCGGAGCGATCAATTTAGAGGATATCGCTTCGCCAAAATGCTTCGAGATCGAGGAGCGTTTGAAAGCCGAACTAGACATTCCAGTATTTCACGATGACCAGCACGGTACGGCCGTGGTAGTGCTAGCTGGGCTGATCAACGCCGCCAAGGTTGTCGGCAAGAACTTACGCGACTGCAAAGTCGTCCTGGCGGGGCCAGGCGCGGCTGGCACAGCGATTATTAAGCTACTCAATCTGTACGGCGTCAAAAACTTAATTGCGCTCGATCGCCACGGCGCGCTGAGCGGCGACCGCACTGACCTGTCGCCAGAAAAAACCGCCTTGCAGCAATATTTGAACACTTCAGAAAGCGGTACGCTAGCAGAAGTATTAACTGGCGCCGACATCTTCATCGGCGTATCGGCCGCCAACTCGCTAGCGCCAGAAATGGTCGCGGCAATGGCCAGCCAGCCGATTATTTTCGCTCTAGCCAATCCAGTACCCGAAATCATGCCCGATGCCGCAATTAGCGCTGGTGCAGCCGTCGTAGCGACTGGCCGCAGCGACTTCCAGAATCAAGTTAATAATTCCTTGGCTTTCCCTGGTATTTTCCGCGGCGCGCTAGATAATGGCGTCCAGAAAATCACTGACCAGCACAAGTTAGCCGCCGCCGAAGCTCTAGCAGCACTGGTCAAGAATCCAACCGCAGACGAAGTTATCCCGTCGCCGTTTGATGAGCGCGTCGTGCCGGCGGTCTCTGCAGTAATTAAATAGTGTCAAAAAGTGAAAAACCCGCCCTTCCGGCGGAGATGGGAGCTCTATTAGTGATTAAGCCAAGAACTCGACCATCCCCGCCAGGAAGGCGCGGGTGTGGAGACCTTGAGCGCACTCTCAAGGTCTCATGGAAAGATGAAATCGATGCCCCGAGTGCGCGGAGCAAGGGTGTCACGCCTCCTCGGGCGGAGCTTCCGCGAGGGTTAGGAGCTTCAGCTCCCAGTCCTCCATCTCGTCCTTAATCGCGGCCGTTTTGGCCGCACGGATCTCGTCGTAGATCGCCGCCAACTGGCGGCGACCCGGACCGTAGCGCTGTGGCGCCTTGCTGTCTACCCAGACAGCGTAGCGGCAGTGATACGTGTCCGCCTTTTTAAGTGCAGCCTGCACGGCGGGCTGCAGCTCAGACGGGATCGAGGAGATGTCGACCTTCTCGACTTCAGCCAGGGCTACCTCGCCCTTGACGCCGATACGCTTGATGCGCTTGACATCGATCGCACCGGAGCGCCCGGCGCGTATGACATACATGCCGGCCCGCAGGCCGACAAGGGCATGCTGTCCGCAGGCGAGGTGCCCGCGGGTCTTCACCAAGATCGGACGGGGCTTCGACCCGTCCGCCTCGGCGACGATAGTGGCGGAGCCGCGGCGCGACAATGCGCCACCGCGCTCCCAAAGGGCGGGCCAGCCGCCCTTTGTAATCACGATGTCGTTGAGGGTCTCTAGAGCCATGATCGGCTCCTTTCTGCCCCACTCGGGGCGGTATGGAGTCCGACCTTTTCAGACTCTCTACTCACACATAAAAACGCAAACAGTCAATAGCTATTCGCGAAAACTTTTTATATCTTGATAGAGAGTCTGAAATCCGACGACGCTAGTCGGCGCTTATCAGATTTCATTTTTTAAGTATGCATACCGGCTCAACCTGCTAAAGGGAGCGGTATGCTATTATTCTATCACACATCACGCTGTTTGTCAAGGGTTTAGAGGTGTTTTTGCGATTCTTATCAAACTCCGCAGTTACTACTACACATTTCCGCGAAAAAAGCAAAAAACCAGCTTAAATTACCCGTGCTATTTCCTCGAGCGTGGTTTCGCCGCGCAAAGCCGCCAGTACGCCGACTTGCTCGAGCGTTAGCATGCCTTCATTTCGAGCGGTTTCTTCGATCGTCTCGGGGTGAACATCTTGGACGTCGCCGCGGATAAACTTCTGGATTTCATCGGTAACAACCAGCTGTTCCATGATAACCACCCGGCCTTTGTAGCCAAACGGCGTATCTTCGCTAGGCACGGGGCGCCACAGCTTGAAATTATCCAGATCAGGCTTCTCGACATCAGGCGGCAGCTTTTCGAGTACGCGCTGAACATATTTACGTGTTGCCTCATCGGGTTCGTACGCTTCCTTGGTATGATCGACTAAACGCCGCACCAAACGCTGGGCAATCAACAAGCGGATAGCGCTTGAAAAGATCGGGTTAACTCCAATCATATCAATCATACGGCTAAAGGCTGTGCTAGTAGTATTAGCGTGAAAGCTCGACAACACCAAATGGCCGGTGATTGACGCCTGAATAGCCGTGCGCGCTGTATCGACATCACGAATCTCGCCAACCATCACCACATCTGGGTCGAGGCGCAAGACGCTGCGCAAACCATCGGCAAAACTCTGTCCGTGCGTCGTGTCGATTGGAATTTGCGACATGCCGCTCAGGCCATACTCGATCGGATCCTCGAGCGTAATCAGCTTGCGGTCGGTGGTATTCAACGCGTTGAGCATACTATAAAGCGTCGTCGATTTACCCGAGCCAGTCGGCCCGACCATCAACACCAGGCCGCGCGGGTGGCTGACAACTTCGTCGATTTCCTTGCGCTGGCGCGGCGGAATGCCCAGCAAATCCAAGTTCAACAATGATTCATCAAAATTAAATAAACGCAGCACCGCATCTTGCCCGTACAGCGTCGGCACAGTCTCGACGCGTAGGTTCAATAGATGCGTGCCTTGGTCGGTGGTGATTTCCATCTGCATATGGCCGGACTGCGACTCCATAGCTGCACTACTAACGCCAGCACGGCTAGCTAGCTCGCCCATGATAATCCGGTAGCGCGAACGTTCTAGCTGCGCCACCGGGTGCAGCGCGCCGTCAACACGCATGCGTACGCGGATAGAATCGCGCTCGTTTTCAATGTGAATATCGCTAGCGCCAAGCCTGTCCGCCTGCTTGATCAGAAAATCAAATAATTCCTCGCTCGATACTAGATTTAACGTCTGGCTAACTTGAGCGATGGTATTACTGTCACCCTCTTTAGCAATCTCGATATCATCGTAAGCAGTACGATGCGGCGGATCGTAACGCAGCATCATCGCCCGGTAGCCGCTGGCACTGATCAGCAAAAACTGTAATTTATCACCGCGATCTTGATACTCGCGCTTGATCTTCTGCAAAATAGATTGCGGCGTTTGCGAGGTCACGCCGATTTGGTACATCACTTCGTTGCCGCCCTTGGCTAGCGGCACGATGCGGTATTGGTGCATTTTCTCGATCGGAATCATGCCAGGGACTAGCGGTAGCGTGTCCTCTAGATTGCGCATATCAACATACGGCAAACCCAAAATAGTCGCCCGCTGGCGGGTAGCTTTTTCGTCTTGTTCGCGCCGGCGGCGCTGAACTTCTTCTTCGTCCATCACCTTTATTTTAGCAAAAAGCTTGCGCTAAAAACAGTGCTACAATAGAATTATGCCAAAAATCACCGTCATCGCTCACAATATTCGCTCTACCTTCAATGTCGGGTCGATTTTCCGGACATGCGAAGGTTTCGGTGTCGAACGGTTGATTTTGAGTGGTTATACGCCGTACCCTGATTTGGCTCTGAGCCGCGAAGCGCCGAGCTGCGCTTACATTGACGGCGAAGTCTGCCAAAACGACCAGCGCTTACCGCACATTCGTGAAAAAATCACCCAGCAAATCCACAAAACGGCACTCGGCGCCGAGAGTTTGGTGCCGTTTGAATATCACGAAGCACCGCCGCTAGATGAACTGCGGCAACTGGGCTACCGCATCGCCGCCCTGGAACAAGCCGCCAATAGCACCAATCTGCGCGATTATTCGACGCCAGACCGCGCCGCGCTGCTGTTAGGCGAAGAAGTCGACGGTATCGCGCCCGAATGGCTGGCTTTGGCTGACGATATTATTGAGATTCCGATGTTCGGGCAAAAAGAGTCGTTCAACGTGTCGGTAGCGGCCGGAATCGCGCTATACGAACTAGCAAAAGCGACAAAATAGCCCGAAAAGGGTTCAAAATTTGCATTTTTTACGGAATAATTGCGAAAAGTATTGACTTTGTAGTCCATATGTGATATATATATTAGCTTTTCGCTCAAGTTTACGAAAAAAGGGCGAGAAGCGCCCTTTTACTTGAGCGTGGTTTCCTGAGGAGGGGCCATGCATGAAAAAAGCGTCGCCGAAAATGCCGTAATGATAGCTCTTATCGTTGCGTCGGCTATCATTACGGCGACAGGGCGTCCCGCTCTGTCGCTACTAATACTCTCCTCTATGTATATTTATCAGCACAGAGGAGAGTGAACGCACCCCGCAGCGTCCGACGACAAGGGGCTGATAAAGCCCGCCTGAAAATAGCCCGCCTAGAAGCCACCAGCCTCGGCGCAAGGCCTTTCTGGCGGGCTATTTTCTTTGGTCAAAATTATCCGCATCCTAAGCTACTTCACCTTGACGCATTCGTCGCCCAGCAGTTCGGCTAGGCCAGCGCGCAGGTTGCGCTGAGCATCGACCCGAAACGGCAGACGGATGGCATTGGACTTATCTTCGCCCAAAATCATAATAATGTCATTATGACCGGGGTTTTGGCTGCACAGTTTCTTGAGCGAGACTAGCAAGTCGCGGTCGCTCGGATTCTTGACCTTGACATAGACAGTTTCCAGCTTTTCTAGCGGCTTGGCGATAATTGCTGGCGCCGCTTTGGCGCTGGCTGCAGCCGTCACAGCTGGCGCACCGTTAGCGTTTTTGCGCGGATAACGCTTGCTTTTGACGGCCGCGCGGCCTTTCGGCGCCGTCATTTTACGGCCGTGGCTTTGGTATTCGTTGAGTTCTTTGTCGGTGACGATATTGACTTCGTCGGCGATGACTTTGGCTTCATCAGTCATGTTGCCGTCGCGGTCGCGGGCGTTGACAGTACCGCTAACTTTCAGCACGGCGTCTTGTTGCAGGCTGTCGCCTAGCTGTTCGTACAATCTCGGGAAGACAATCAGCTCCATTTCGCTAGTTTTGTCCTCGATACCGACAAACGCCATTTTGGTGCCAGCCTTGGTGACGATAGTGCGAATCGTCGATACCAAGCCGCCGACCGACACTTTCTGCCCGTCAATTTGCGGCGTGCAGGCATGCAGCGGAATGGTCTGCTCCTCGAAAAAGGCATCATAATTATCTAATGGATGCGCGCTAATATACAGGCCCAGCAGCTCGCGCTCCCACATCAGCTGTTCTTTGCTGGTGTATTTGACTGGCGAAGCCTTCAGTTCGACCGACGGCATCAATTTGTCGCCGCCGAGCGCCGCGAACATATCAACTTGCCCGCTGAGCGCTTCCTTTTGCAGCTTGCTGGCAAAAGCTAGAATCGTATCGAGATTAAATAGCAAATCGCTGCGGTCGCCTAGCGCGTCGAAAGCACCGGCCTTAACCAGCGATTCCCAAGCTTTGCGATTAACTTTGCTAGTACTGACACGTTTGGCAAAATCCTCGACCGACTTGAACGGACCGTCGGCCTCGCGGGCGCGGATAATCTCTTCAACCGCACCGACGCCGACGCCTTTGACCGCTGCCATGCCGAAGCGAACCTGCTTGGCAGCCGGCACCACGCCGAACTCAACGTAAGATTGATTAACGTCCGGTGCCAGAACCTCCAGGCCCATATGCTTGCACTCGGTAATTTCAATCGCCAGGCGGTCGATATCGTCGTGATCGCTGGTCATTAGCGCCGCCATAAACGCATCCGGATAATGCGCCTTTAGATAGGCTGTCCAATAAGCAATTAAGCCGTAACAAGCGGCGTGCGACTTGTTGA